>JAISEX010000026.1 GCA_031263875.1 Eubacteriales Family XIII. Incertae Sedis bacterium
TTTTTCATAAATACCCGCGCGTAAAATTATCCCACGATTACGTCCAAAGTCATTTTGAGTGCCCCATGCGCCCCCACAAACGCTCCCGTATGGTACACTATCCCTATGGGAAAGAGAACGGTGCGCATCGGTATATTGCGGCTCGTCGTGCTCGCGCTTGTGCTGGCGCTTCTTTCCGGCTGCACGGTCGCGCGGAACGTGATCAGCACCGTGACGCAGCCAAAGCCGACGGCCGAAACCACGCTGACAAGCATGGGGGAGATAAACGACGAGGTCGAGGAGGCGCTGAGGAACGGGGAGAAATCCGTGCGGCTCGATGTGACGCAGGGCGAGGAGCAGATCGCCGATATGACGCGGACGCTCAGCCCGTTTTGGGGCGCGCCGACGGAATACCGCATCGTAAAAAGATTTTCGGATATCGAGCTGAACGGCGTCGCCGCCGACGTTATGCGGATCGATTTCACGCTCACGCAATCCGATAATTACTACGTTTACAAGGCGTATACGGATAAATCCTACGCTATACCGCCGGAGCAAACGCGGGCCGCGGAGCTTTTGGCCGCCCTGCCCGGCATTCTCGCCGAGATCGATAAGCTCGCGGAAAAACACGCCGGCAACGCCACTTACGTCGCTTCACTCGCGGTTCACGACTGGCTCGCCAAAGAGCTGACCTACGACGATTCGCTGGATCAGCTCAGTTACCGGAACGGCATCTATGGCGCGCTGATAGAACGCAGGACCATGTGCCTCGGGTATGCCGAAGCGATGAAACTCATTCTGCTCTGCAAGGGCGAAACAAGCGTGTCCATGGTTGTCGGCGACGCTGATACCGGCGGCGGCCAGTGGATCAGCCACGTGTGGAATCTCGTGAACGTCGGCGGGGCGTGGATGCATATCGACGCCACCTTTGACGACCCCAAGGATAACGCGCCCGGGGAGGTCAGCCATATCTACTTCGGGCAGGACGACGCCTTTATGCGAAAAGACCACCGCTGGGAGGCGGCCGATTATCCCGCGGCCACGCAGGAAAGTTACTCGTATTTTAAGACGAACGGCCTCTATATAAGTGAGAAAAAGAAGTTGCGCAAGGTCTTGCGCAGCTACATCGCCAAGAACAAACCGGCCGAATTGGAGATCGCGGTCACCGGCTTCACGCTGCGGGACAGCGACCTGCAGTTCATCTATTCCATCGACGACACCTTGTCCCAAATTTACTGCTCGTTTGTCGAACGGGGAGACACGACCATCGCCCGCCTTACGCTGAAATACGATTGAGTCGAATCACCGGCATACTGCGGGCGCATGCGGCACTCTTAACTGACTTAATCGGGTTTCGAACTATGGAAAATAATGGGACAGTTGCCGCACCGGGCTCTCCGGGGCTCCGGCCGCCTGTTTTACGCGGCTTCAGCCGCAGTGTAAAACAGGACAGCGAAGCGAGGCGAAGCCGAGCGGAGGAGTGAGCGCAGCGAACGTTGCTTCGCGGCTGCTGCCGCACCCCTCCGATCCCTTGGCAGAGGTACAGGAGCTTCAGCTCCGTCGTACCTCGCACATCGAAGAGCGCAGGGCTTTAGCCCGTGGCGCTCTACCGTGCGCGTCGCCTCCGCTACGCTCCGGCTCCCTATGCGAGAAAAATAAACGAACATTCACCAATGCGCGGCGTACCCGTTATCGCATAAACAATAAAACCGCGCGAGAGCCGGATACGACGTAAGCGTCCTTCCCCGTGCCGTCCCCCTTACGCCGAAAATCCCGCGTCGAACGCCCTGAGATTCAGCTCAAGAAACGCCGGTTTGACATTTTTCTCGATAATCGCCCGCCAGTCGATATCCGCAAGCCCGTCGGACTGCATCGCGCGGACCGCCGCGCCGAGCAGCACGATGTTCATCGCGCGCGCGTTTCCGAGTTCCTCCGCGATCCTTGCCGCATCGATCACGAGCGCGTCGGCCTTCGCCGAAAGCTCCGCCAATATTCCCGCAGGGTATTTCGCCGCGCCGAGCAAAATCGGCACGGAAGGTATCTCGTAGTCGTTCACGATGATCCTGCCGCCGGGCCGCAGGTATTCGAGCCAGCGCAGGGCCTCCATCTTCTCGAACGCGACGATGACCCCCGCCTCGCCCTCACCGATAATCGGGCTGTGGACGTCCGTCCCAAACCGTATTTGCGTGCTGACGCTGCCGCCCCGCTGCGACATCCCGTGTATCTCCGACATCTTGACGTCGTAACCCGCGGACACGAACCCCTCGGAAAGTATCTTGCTCGCGAGTATCGTCCCTTGGCCGCCCACGCCGACGAGCAGTATGGCCTTTGCGTTTTTCTCATTCATATCTATCTTCCCTCCAGCGTTATCGCGCCAAACGCGCAGACCTGCATACAGACCGTGCAGCCCGTGCACGAAGCGCCGAGTATCTCGACAGCGTCCGAGCTCACGATCGCGGGGCAGCCCGTCTTCGTGCAGAGCCGGCACCGCGTACACTTCTCCTGATCTATCACGCAGACGCTTCTCGCCGCGCCGAATTCGGCCGTGTCCGCCGCGCTGTAGGATTTGAGTACGCAGGGCCACCGCGTAATGATAACCGCGGGCTCGTTTGCCGCAAACGCCGCATCGAGAGCCGCGTTCACCTCGCCGAGCATCAGCGGATTGATAATGTGAATGTTCTCCTGCTTTATGCCGAGCGAAACCACGAGCGCCGGAATGTCGACGAGCGGCGCCTCGCCGCCCATCAGCGTACTTCCCGTGCCGGGATTCTGCTGCTGGCCCGTCATCGCCGTAATGCGGTTATCCATAATAACGGTCACCACGTTGCTGCCGTTATACGCCACGTTCATCAGGCTCGTGACGCCCGAATGGAAGAACGTCGAGTCGCCGATAACGGCCACGACCTTCTCGCCCGATCCCGTCAGCGCGACCGCCTTCGCCGCCCCGTGCCCCATGCTGACGCTGCCGCCCATGCACAGGCACGAATCTATCGCCGAGAGCGGAGGCGCCGAGCCCAGCGTATAGCAGCCGATATCGCCCGTAATTATCACGTCCTTGCGCTTCGACAGACCGTAGAAAAATCCCCGGTGGGGGCAGCCCGCGCAGAGGGACGGCGGACGCGGAACGGAAGCGATAGACGGTTTCACCGTTTCCGGTTCCGTGCCGAACACCGCCCTGCGCACGATATCCGAATTCAGTTCGCCGATTTCGGGTATCACGGATTTGCCGGTGCATGCGATCCCCGCGGCGCGTATCTGCGTTTCCATATAGGGGTCGAGTTCCTCGATAACGTAGAGCGTGTCAACATCCGCCGCGAATTCGCGGATCAGCTCCAGCGGCATCGGGTAGGTGACGCCGAGCTTTAGATACGACGCCGTATCGCCGAAGACGTCGCGCGCGTATTGGTAGGCGACGCCGGCGCTGACCACGCCGATCTTCCCGCTCTCTCCGCCCGCCGCGCGAATCACGGTATGGACGCCGCTTGCGGCCGCCTCCCGGTTCGCGTAATGAAGCTCACCCTTCTCTCTGCCGGCCATATCCACGCGCCGCACGCGCGCGTTCGCGGGCGTCATTACGAATTTTTCGATATTCTTGGCATACGGCAGAGGCGCGACTTCCCCGCGTTCTCCGCGTGTAACGATACCCTTGCTGTGGCAGATGCGCGTCGTCAGGCGCAGCAGCACGGGCGTATCGAAACGCTCGGAAAGCTCGAAAGCGAGCTTCGTGAATTCTTTCGCCTCCTGGCTGTCCGAGGGCTCAAGCATCAGCAGCTTCGCGGCACGCGCGTAATGGCGGTTGTCCTGCTCGTTCTGCGAACTGTGCATGCCCGGGTCGTCCGCCACGACAATGACGCAGCCGCCCGTTACGCCCGTATAGGAGAAGGTGAACAGCGGGTCGGCGGCGACGTTCAGCCCCACGTGCTTCATCGTCGCGAGGCTTCTCACCCCCGCCATCGACGCTCCCGCCGCGGCTTCCACCGCGACCTTTTCGTTCGGCGCCCATTCCGAATACACGCCCCCATAGCCCGCGAGATTTTCGAGTATCTCGGTGCTCGGCGTTCCGGGGTACGCGGACGCAAAGACGAGTCCCGCCTCCCACGCTCCGAGCGCTACGGCCTCATTGCCGGTCAATAACAGCTTTTCAGTCATTTTCGTTTTCCGCCTCCGTCTTCTGAATTTCCCTATTTTCAATTAAATCTATCTTGTCCGCGTATTTTTCCACTAGTTCGCGGTTGCCGTTCCGTTCGTATAATTTTACGAGTTCGCGCATCGTATCGAGCTGCGTCCCCTCGATGCCGAGCACTTTTTTGAAGGCTTTTTCCGCCTCCGCAAACTCGCCGCGCCCCGTATGTGCCACGCCGATGTGATACCAGAGCGGCCACCAGTCGGCGTATTTCCCGGACGCGAAATGCGAAAGCGCCGTCAGCCCGTCGTCGTAGTTTCCCGCAAGCACGAGATTACACGCGTTCTCGATGGCTATGGGCGTGTCGAGCTGCGCGAGCCGCTCCACGATCTCCGCGCGGGCATCCGCTCCGGCGTTTTCGGCCGCGTCACCATCCGGCAAAATTTCGAGATAGCGTTTCCACGCAGCCGACGCCTTCGTGTACAAGCCGAGGTTCAGATACATGAAGCCGAGATAATACCAACCCGGCGCGAAATCCGGATGTTTTATCGTCAGCGTTTCAAAGCTCTCGAGAGATTCCGCTTTCAGATTCCCAATTTTCTCCGCGTCGGCCGACCCGGAATAGAGCGCGCCGAGTACGGTCGCGTAACCGTAGAGCGCCACCGGGTCGTCCGGTTCCAGCGCGAGCGCGGCCCGCTGCCAGATGCACGCGCTGTCAAAATCGCCGCTGTCCGCCGCCTCCTTCGCCTCCGTCAGCAGCATGCCGAGCGCCCTTTTACCGAGGAATTTCGCGAGATACTGCTTGTACTGCGGAACGTAGCGAAACGCCGGATCGATCCCGATAACCCGCGCCATGGCCGTACCGAGAGCGCTGACGTGAAGCCCCTCGCCCGCGACCTTGGCCGCATCCTTCGCGCGCAGCGGCACGGGCACACCCGTCAGAAAACCGTCCATGCCCGCGTCCTTCAGATACGCGTCCGACAGTTCGCTGAAGAGAAACTCGTCCATATAGTTAATAAGGTAGGGTGTCACTCTGTCCATGTTTATCGCATTACGCCGCCCTCACAGCAGGCGGAACCTCTCATCCTTTAACATCGCTCCGTCTCCCCGCGCCTCGCGGAGCCGGGAAAGCAGCGCCTCCTTATCGCGCGGCAAATCGCCCTTGAGCGAGAGGTAATTCGACGCGTGGTTGCTGCGGAATACGCAGGTTTTCCCCGCGGGGATATCGATGTTTTCGAGCATCAGTATCGTTTCATCGACGACGCCCTCCGCGGGAAGCAGCGTAAACCGCCCCTCTTTGATATCATAATATATCGGCGCGGCGGGGTCTACCATCAGCGTAAGCAGCCCGACATACGACGGCGCGGATTCCGTTATCATTCGGCCGGTCTTGACCGCGTGATCCTCCCAGCCGTCCGCGCCCGCAAGCCCCGATATAAAGGTGACCGAAGCCGGTATGCCCGCGCGTTCTATCAGGCGCACCGCCTCCGTTATCTCGGCGGACGCCGCGCCTTTTTTGACCGCGGAAAGAACGTTATCGCTGCCGGATTCAGCCCCGATATAGACGATGCCAAGCCCTTCCTCCCGCAAACGCCGCAGGGAATTCTCGCCTTTTCTCAGCACGTCCTGCGGCGAACCGTACACGCCGATGCGCTCGCATTCGGGAAAGAGTTCGCGTATCCGCGCGAGGATCGTTATCAATTCGTCCTCCGGCAGAACGAGGGCGTCGCCGTCCGCAAGAAATACGCGGCCGACCCGCCGGTACGCGCGGTGAGCATCCGCCAGATCGTCGAGGATATCCGCCAGCTTCCGCACGTGGAATTGCTTGTCCTTGAACATGCTGCAAAACGTGCAATCGTTATGCGCGCAGCCGACCGTTACCTGCACTATCAGGCTGTACGCCTCGCTCGGCGGCCGGTAAATAGCGCCTTCGTACCGCAAAATCTTACCTCGCTCCTTCCGGCGCAGAGAATGTGCATTTATAACGAGACGCGGATTTGCTTTGCAATCGCTCCGTTCCTATTACAGTGGCATCGGCCCATATGCTATAACGATACTGATTTGTGAGGGGTGTTGCGCGCATACGAGCCGCGTAGCGGCGCGCGCACCAAGGCATATTTGTGCGGTGAAACCGCGCAAAGGCCGTCCCCGAACAAATTGGTAGCGTTACAGCATCAATTATATTCGCCCCCATACCGCCTTCGCTAACGCGCAAAAAGTCCCTCACCCGTCACATCCTCTCGGGCGCTTCGATGCCGAGCAGCGTCAAGCCGTTCAGCAGCGCCTGTTTCGCCGCGCGGACGAGGACGAGCTTCGCGTCGCGTTCCGCCTCGTCCTCCACGAGAATATGTTCCTCGTGATAGAACTTATTGAAAGCCTGCGCTATATCCACGATATGGCGCGTCACGATGGACGGTTCGTATTTCTCCCCCGCGTCGAGGATAACAGCCGGCAACTCGGCGATGCGTTTTATCAGCGAATACGACGCGTCGGAACGCAAATACGCTCCGCAGGAAGCGCCGGTCCCGCCCGGTAATTTTACGCCCGCATCCTCGGCCTTGCGGAGAACGCTCGCAGCGCGCGCATGCGAATACTGCACATAGGGCCCCGTTTCGCCCTCAAAATTCAGTATCTTATCCCAACTGAACACGTAATCCTTGATGCGGTTGTTCGATAATTCGTTGAACACCACGGCGCCGATGCCGACCTGCCGCGCCGTTTCATCAATATTATCCGTATTCACGTTCTTATCGATAACGATCTTGCGCGTCTGCTCCACCGCGCGGTTCAGCACATCCTCGAGAAAGACGACGCGCCCCGACCGCGTAGACATGGTCCCGTCGGCAAGGCTGACGAGACCGAACGGCACGTGCACGCAATCGTGCGCCCACTCGTAACCGAGCAATTCCTCCACCTTGATAAACTGCTGGAAGTGCAGATTCTGCTGCGACGCGACGACATAGATATTCTTATAAAAATCGTAGGTTTCCTTCCGGTAGATGGCCGCGGCGATATCGCGCGTGATATAGAGCGTCGAGCCGTCCGATTTCGTGATCAGCGCCGGCGCCATATCGTAGGCGGACAAATCGACGATCTGCGCCCCGTCCGATTCCACCAGCAGGCCCTTCTCGCTGAGCTCGCGCATGACGCGCCCCATCTTGTCCGAATAAAAACTCTCGCCCGCGTACGAATCGAATTCGATACCGAGCATCTTATAGACGCGGTTGAACTCGCCGAGGCTCTCGTTTCTGAACCACTGCCACAGCTCCAGTTCCTCCTCGCCGCCCTGTTCGAGCTTCGCGAACGTTTCGCGCGCCTCGTTCTCGAGTGACGGATCCCGGTCGGCTTCCTCGTGGAATTTCTGATAATAACCGAGCAGCGTCACGATGGGCTCGCGCTCGACGTCCTCCTTTTTTCCCCACCGGCGGTAGGCGACGATCATCTTACCGAACTGCGTCCCGTAATCGCCGAGGTGGTTGATGCGCACCGTATCGAAGCCGATAAAGCGGTATATCTTCTCGATGGAATTGCCGATAACCGTGCTTCGGATATGGCCGATATGGAAGGGTTTCGCGATATTCGGCGAGCTGAACTCGACGATAACCGTGCGCCCCGCGCCGAAATCGCTCGCGCCGAAACGCTCGCCCCGCTCCAGCACATCCGAAACCGTATCGTCAGCGACGGCCTCTCGATCCAGAAAGAAATTCAGGTACGCGTTCTCATTCGCGACCCGGCCTAAAAAATCCGCGCGCAAAGAGCCGCTTTCCGCAAGCTCAGCCGCGATCTGCTGCGGAGCTTTTCTCAACGCCTTCGCCAGCCGGAAACACGGGAACGCGTAGTCGCCCTTCGCCTCGTCGGACGGCGTTTCAAGCGCCGCGTAAACCTCGCTCTCGCCAAGCCCCGTCTCCTTTATCTGCGGCAGAGCCGCCACCAGCGCCGCAATCTCTTTCTTGAAATCTCTCATTTTCCTTCCTTTTCTTCCGCCTCCCGCACGATAGCTATCTCCTGCTTATTCACCATGCTGCGCGGCACCCCCGTTACCGGGTCCCAAATATTCACGACGTCGCGAACCATTTTGGCCGCCTCGCCCCGCTTCGAAGATTTGCGTATTATCCGGACAATGATCGCCACGGCAATCAGCGCAAACCCTATCGCTAGCGCGAATCCGGAATAATCCATGATAAACACAAGCGCGTCGATAAATTTCGATTCGTTCATTCTTACCGCCTCCTTCGCCATACCACGAACAGAGAGAGCCGAACCGATGGGATCAAGCCGTCCTCCGCATAATTATATACCAAGTATAATTATGCCATAATAACGCCGTTATTTCAATGCTTTCCGCGCATATGAAAGCCGTTTTCGCGAGTTTTGCGATAAGGAATGCGGGCGCATGGGGCTGTCCTTATGATTATATATCCTTGAAAGATCTCGCCATGTTGATTTCCACGCTATTCCATGTATCTCGGGACAGCCCCACCGGGCTCTGCGGGGCTCCGGCCGCCTGTTTTACGCGGCTTTAGCCGCAGTGTAAAACAGGACAGCGAAGCGAGTCTCATCCTAAGCGGAGGGTTCCGTTGATACTTCCCGTATCAACGGGTTCCGACAACGCGCCGTTGGCGCTCCTCCGCTCCCTTTGGTCGCTTCGCTGTCCGTTTTGCCTGCCGAAGCAGAGCTTCGGGG
>JAISEX010000180.1 GCA_031263875.1 Eubacteriales Family XIII. Incertae Sedis bacterium
GTTTTTGAGTGCCGCACCGGGCTCTCCGGGGCTCCGGCCGCTTCGCGGCTGCTTCGCACCCCTCCGATCCCGTGGCAGAGGTACAGGAGCTTCGCCTGTTTTACGCGGCTTTAGCCGCAGTGTAAAACAGGACAGCGAAGCGAGCAACGCGAGCGGAGGAGTGAGCCTGCGAACGTTAGCTCCGTCGTACCTCGCACATCGAGGAGCGCAGGGCTTCAGCGCGTGGCACTCTACCGTAGCCGCAGTGTAAAACAGGACAGCGAAGCGAGGCGAAGCCGAGCGGAGGAGAGAGCGACCGCAGGGAGCGAACGTTCCGGGGCTCCGGCCGCTTCGCGGCTGCTACCGCACCCCTCCTATCCCTTGCGCGGGCACATGCGAGAAAAGTAATTACACGCCCATCCTTCCTGCGGCGAACCCATTTCTCGTCCGCGCGAACCCAAAAGCGAGATGAGGCAGAGCGGTACCGAACCTTCCCGTGCCGTCATCCGCAATACAGCCGTTACAAAACAAAATTGTTAAACCCGTACTACCTACAAAAAAGTGGCGTCAATAATCTGCGGCTTTTGCCTTGACCCTGTTTTGAGCGGGGAATATTATAGAGGCAACCGGTGCGTTTCTGAGGAAACGTGCAGTAATGATCCAGTCTATCGCAGCATTTATCGCCAGCACAATAAGCATTTTTAGCGGAGAATTATCGGGAGAAATCGTGGATCACCGTTTGACCGGAAAGCTATATGACATTCAGGGATTTTCCGTCCACGATGGGCCGGGGATACGGACGACCGTCTATTTGAAAGGCTGCCCGCTCCGCTGCCGGTGGTGCCACAGCCCGGAATCCATGCGCAGCGCGGACGAATTGTCGTGGTTCGATGCGCGCTGTATCGGCATCGGTAAATGCGGCCGGTGTTTGGACGCGTGTCCGGCGGGCGCCCTTTCCGCGGGTGACCCGGAGCATGTCCTCGTAGTGGCCGAGGGCAAAGAAACCGAGAAAATTACGAAAGTGAAGATAGACCGCGAACGGTGTACGGTCTGCCTCGCCTGCGCCGCGGCGTGCCCGGCAAAGGCGCTCGCGCCGTCCGGTTATGAAATGAGTGTCGGCGACGTCTACGAGCGGGTCGCGCGCGACAAGATGTTTTTTTCCGGCGAAGGCGGCGCGACGATCTCCGGCGGCGAACCCATGATGCAGTTTGATTTCACGTATGCGCTCGCAAAAAAATTCGCGGAGGAAAATATCACGGTCGCCATCGACACGACGGGCTTTGCCCCCGGAGAATCATACGAAAAAATAGCGCCGTATACCGATCTGTTCCTTTACGATCTGAAACATATGGATTCCGAAAAACACAGGAAGCTCTGTGGCGTACCAAACGAACCCATCCTTGAAAATGCGCGGCGCATAGCAAGGGCCGGCGGGAAATTTCAGATCAGGATACCGGTGATCCCGAAGCTGAATGACAGCGGAGAAAATCTTCGCGCGGCGGCGCGGTTCGCGGTTTCCCTGGGAGATGCCGCCCTGGAAATCCAGCTCTTGCCGTACCACAAGCTGGGAGCGTCCAAATATACACGGATCGGCCGGGATTATCCCCTGCGCAATGTGGAAGCGCCGTCGGATGAGATTATGCGGGAATATCTTGAACTGATGCAATCTTTCGGGCTTAACGCGAAGATACATTGATACTCGGTAACTTCCGAAACTTTGGCTGGCCACCGGCAAGTTTTAGCGGCCACAGAATACGAAGACATACGGGGAGTGGAGCGAACGAAGTGAGCGAAGCGACGCGCACGGGATAGGAGGGGTGCGATAGCAGCCGCGAAGCGGCCGGAGCCCCGGATAAGCCCGGTGGGGCGCTCAAAAGAGAGGCTGTTTTTTGTAAACACCCGCGTGTATAATTGTCCCGCGGGTACGGAAAAACCATTTTGAGCGCCCCATGCGCCCGAACAAAACGCGGTCACGGAAAATGGTGCCTTAATCGGCTCGTGAATGCATAAATAAATATCAAATATATTTACATTATATAGAAATAGTCGCGATAAATACGGAAAAGCCGTTGTCGTAAACACCGAAAAAACCGGCGCAGAGCCGGTGGCCGGAAGGAGGAGGTAAGATGTACACGCTTAAACCGATAACGGCGCGGGTCGCGAAGATGCGCGAGAAGTACCGCGACACCATGCCCGAAATATGCACCGCGCGGTACCGCCTTATTACGGACTTTTACCGGCAGAATCCCGATTTGACGGGCATTACCAAACGCGCGAAACTGCTGCAACACATGTGCGCGAACATTCCCGTGCGTATAGACGAGGGCGAAGTCATCGTTGGCGCGCAATCCGCAAAATACCGGGCGGCGGCGCTCTACCCGGAAAACTCGGTGGACTGGCTGAAGCGGGAGGTGGAGAGCCGTCTTATCAGCACGCGCGATATCGACCCGTATATATTATCGGAGGAAGACCGCGCTTATATCCTGGGTACCGTCGATTTTTGGCTGAAGGAATGCATGAGCGCGAAGACCGACGCGAATATTCCCGACGAATATCTCGAATTTACAGGCAACGGGGTTACGATGTACAGCGCGCGCGGCAATGCGCCCACCCCCGTCGGGCATTTTGCCACGGGATATAACAAGGCCATACGGGTGGGATTTGCCGCGATAAAGGCGGAAGCCGACGAAAAGCGGCGGAAGCTGTTCGAAGCGGGGTTCCCCGGAGATTCCGCGGAAAAATACAATTTCTATCGGGCGGTGTCGTACGTCTGCGAGGCGGCCATATGCCTTGCCAAACGGTATGCGGCGCTCGCGGCAAAGCTCGCGGAAAACGAAACGGATCCCGTGCGGAAAGCGGAGCTTGAAATGATGGCGGAGGGGCTGAACCATACGGTGGAGTATCCCGCGCGGAATTTTTATGAGGCGTTGCAATGTCTGTTTCTGTATCAGACCGTCCTGTGTTTGGACGCGAATATGCACGGCATCAGTTGGGGCAGGGTGGATCAGTACCTCGGCGATTATTACGACGAGGACGTGCGAAGCGGCAGGATTACCGAGGAATACGGCCAAGAATTGCTCGATCTTTTTTACTTGAA
This sequence comes from Eubacteriales Family XIII. Incertae Sedis bacterium, assembly GCA_031263875.1. GTDB lineage: Bacteria > Bacillota > Clostridia > Peptostreptococcales > Anaerovoracaceae > JAITEX01. The sequence continues at coordinate 3,077 of JAISEX010000180.1, forward strand.
AGTCGCGGAGATGAACAAACCGTGGAGCTATGAGGCTACTCGCGCAAATCCGGGCTATACGAACGCGATGCTCATGACGCTCGGCGGGGTGAAGAAAGACGGAAGCGACGCGACGAACGCGGTCACCTTTATGATGCTGCGGACGATGAGCCGGCTCGTGTTGCACGACCCGCCTCAGGCGTTGCGCATTCATCAAAATACGCCGTTCGAACTTTGGGAGGAAGCGATTGAAACGACGAAAATCGCGGGCGGCGTGCCGACGTTTGAAAACGACGACGTCATTATACCGGCGCTGATGAACAGAGGGCTTTCGCTTGAGGACGCGAGGGATTATTGCCTGATCGGGTGTGTCGAGCCGGCCGGCTGCGGCACGGAGTGGCCCGCGTGCGGCGGCAGTGGGAGCGAGAGCTATATGAATCTTGCCAATGCGCTGCTGCTCGCGATAAATGACGGATATACGCCGGCTCCGATGCTCACGGCTTTTGTGGAGGCGCCTCCCGGAACCCCTCACGTGCGGGTCGGTGTGCCGACGGGACATCTCTATGAAATGGCTTCGTTCGACGAGGTCAAGGAAGCGTTCAAAGCGCAAATCGAGCTGATGGTCACGTACCACGTGGCAAATACCAACGCTTTTGAAACGGTGGCGCGCGAACTGCTGCCGCTCCCGATAGTGTCCGCCACGATGGAAGGGTGCATGGAGAGCGGGAAAGACGTGATGCACGGCGGGGCAAAATATAATTCCACCGGCGACAGCGGCGTGGGTATCGGCAACGTCGCCGAGAGCCTTAATATGATAAAGCACTGCGTTTTCGATAAAAAGATATGTACGGCCCGCGAGATGTACGACGCGTTGATGGCGAACTGGGAGGGGTATGAGGACCTGCACAATTACATCGTCTACGAAGCGCCTCATTACGGCAACGGCCTGCCCGCATGTGACGAGCACGTCACGTGGGCGGCAAAGGTATTCGCGGACGCGGTGAATGCCCGCACTGGGCCCCGCGGCCGTTTCAGCGCGGGTCTGTATCCGGTGACGACGAATGTCATGTTTGGCTATATCACGAAAGCGACGCCCGACGGCAGATATGCGGGAATGCCGCTTTCCGACGGGATCGCTCCCGTACAGCAGTATGACAAGAATGGCCCCACGGGTGTGATTTCGTCGGTTGCGGCGATAAAACAGGACGATTTCCCGAACGGCACGCTGATGAACCTGAAATTCCATCCCTCCGCGCTCAAAGGGACGGAGGGCATACAGAAGATGACGACGCTTATGCGCACGTATTTCGAGAGGGGCGGCATGGAGCTTCAGATCAATGTGGTCAGCGCGGACACGCTGAGGGCGGCGCAGGCGGAGCCCGATAAATACCGGAATCTCGTCGTGCGGGTGGCGGGTTTCTCCGCCTACTTCGTCGAGCTCCATCCGGACGGGCAGGCGGATCTTATCCGGCGCACCGAACTCGCCATGTAGTGCGTTAAAGTTGTGAGGGAATTGACCGAATGGAATATTTCAACATTAAGCTCACTGCAAATCAGGTTGGTTTTAAGGCATAATTTTTTACGCTTGTCGTATTTAATTCACATTTCGTTACAACTCTATTGTTTCGGTTCGCTATCGGATCATAAAAGTTATTGCAGAGGTGAAGATTCAGGAGATCAGCTATGTATAAATTCAGGCCGTATACGCAACGTATTTGGGATCTGCGCCAGGAGATTCGCGACAGGGCGCTGTATTATGAATCGCAGCGGGCAGTCATTTTAACGGAAAGTTACCGGAAGAACCAAAACATGATACCACTGATAAAGCGGGCTTTGGGCGTAAAGGATATATGCGCGCAGATAGATATTTACGTAGGCGACACCGAATTGATCGTCGGGTCGAAGGGCGGCCATCAGTTTAGCTGCTGCCCGTATCCCGAATGGATCAACGATGACTGGATCGTCGAATTCATCGAGAACGGCGTATGGAAGATCGGCGAGGACGGACATTATCACAATCCTCCCGGCGAGGAAGTCATGCAGGTGATGCCGGTAGAGGATTACGAGGCGATCAAATCCGTGCGGCCCTATTGGGACACGTGGCGCCTCGGCGCGGCCGCCGACGCATGGAAGCCTGCCGAATATTACGAACTCGCCCGCCTCAATGTGTCAAGCTACACCGAAGGCGGCATCGGGCTCGGCAATCTGCCCGCCGGCCACCTTATCTGCGGTTACGAGAAGATAATCAACACGGGATACGCGGCCATTCGCAAGGAGGCGCAGGACTTTATCGATTCGCATTACGGCAATCAGATGGGCGATGACGTGAATAAGTGCATGTTCTATCATTCCGTCGTGATCACCTGCGATGCTGCGACCGGCCTTGTCAAGCGTTACGCGCAGGCATGCCGCGACAAATCCGCGGCGCTGCCGGAGGTTGGCATGATGAAAGAGGGGCTCAGTTACGAAGGCCGGAAAGCGGAGCTTTTGCGGATGGCTGACGGGCTTGAATGGATAGCGGAGAACCCCGCGCGGAATTTCTGGGAAGCGGTGCAGCTCACCATGATGTATCAGATCCTCATTCACGCGGATTCGCTCTTGCCCGGCCCCGCGTTCGGGCGCTTTGATTATTATACGTGGCCCTTCCTGAAAAAAGACCTCGAATCCGGCGCGCTGACGGAAGACG
>JAISEX010000293.1 GCA_031263875.1 Eubacteriales Family XIII. Incertae Sedis bacterium
GCCAAAAGAAGCGAGAGGACAAGATTTCGCAAAGCGTCCTTATCGTGCCGTCGTCCTTCAAATGTCATGACACGCCGCGCACAATAAAGCGGCCGAATTTCCCGCAGCTTCCTTACTTAGAACGCCGCCTCCTTCAAAAACTTGACCAAACTGATGGCCTCGTTCGGCGCGACGACGATCTTCCAGCCCGGAAGATTTTCCTCGAGCTCGCCCTTGAGCACCGCGACCTTGCCGGGGATCATCAGCGTCCGGTTCTTGATCTTCGCCTCAATGTCATCTTCTTTGATAAAGCGCGCTATCGACCCCGCCGACAGCTTGCCGGCCGCCCATGCGGTCAGGACCGAATAGCCGCCCGCGTCCGGGATCAGAAGGTTGACGGGAACGCCGGAGCGCTCGATCTCGCCCGAAATGATAAAGTAGGTCAGCGCAAAGTCGACGGTCAGCGCGCAGGGAGCGTTTTCATCGGCCCCGTTCAGCGGATAGACGCCCGTTTCCACCGTCATCGGCTTCTGCGGATCCGTAAAGATGTTCTGGCGCAAACCGAACAGCGGCAGCGCCTGGGCGTAGCTCATCTCGTTCATAATGATAACGGAACCGTATTTCAGCGTAAACAGCGACGCGAGAGCGACCTGCATATTCGCGTCGCCGGGCGCGAGTTTCGCGACGTTTACGATCGTCGGGTAACCGAAACTGTGATCCTTATCGACCAAGGCGGCGCGTCTGATCTGCACGGCGTTCGCGAACGCCTCCTTTACGGAAGCTGCGCCCACGTCGATAATAATGTCCTTGTTCCCGATCTTCTCGACCGCCTGCACCAGATCGTAGAGCGCGTCGAGATTTGCCGCGGTCACACCGAGCGATACCCCGTAGGTATCGGCGAGCTTGCACATTTCCTCATAATTCGACTCGTTCGCGCCGTTGAGGATCGGCCTTCCATCCTTCGCGATTTCGAGGGCCGCCGCAGCCGCGTCAGCATCGGAAACATCGAGTATCAACGTCCGTCCCGCGTCGGCCGCTTTTTTCACCGCCGCCACGAACGCGTCCTTATCGCCCGTATATTCGACGTTCACGAGCTCCACTATCATGCGTTCGCTGATGCGCTCGTAGTCGATACGCAGCAGAGCGGAAAGCGCCTCGTCCATCTCCGCGGGCGCCGCCGATACAGCATACAGGCTTTTCGATACGAAGGTCTTATCGTGGCGGAACATCACCGTCTCGCCGCCGAGGGCGTATTCCTGTTCGCCCGCGCCGACCTTGACGGTACGCATAGGCGGAGCCGCCGCGGCGCTGAGCGTTTCGAGCGCGTCCGGCGACATATGCGGGCATTGTTCGATCTGCACCGTACCCTGCGCCACCTTCATCGCAAACGCCATGCAGGTCGGATTGCCGCATTCCTTGCAGTTCGTGCGCGGGGTCAGTTTGAAAATATCTAATCCTTTGAGTGCCATCTCTGTTTTCCCCTTTCCGCGCTACATGAGCGATCCGATAAAATCCGAAACCGTCTTGACGGAGTCCGGATGCCGCAGTATAACGGCATTGGAACCCGAGGCGAGGCACGCCACCGCCGTCGTTATCTCCATATCGACGCCGCGCTGTTCGGCGGGCCCCCATTCCGGGAAATCGGCCTCGGAAACGATCGACTCCTTGATGGACCACGCCTCCTCCGAAACAGGCGTAATAATCGGTATCTGTAGCGAGTCGTCGTTCTGCGAAAGCGCCGCGCCCTTGATGCGTTCCATAGCGGACGCGACATACTCGAAACCGTAACCGGCCGCGGCCTGGCCGACGTTCATCACGACATTATCGTTCGTCACGCCCATCTGCGCGATAATGACGTTGAGCTGCTTCGCAAGATTGATATCGACGGCGGATTCCGCGCCGATCTTCTGCTGGTACGCGAGGACGGCGCCGACGGCGATCCCTTTGTAATTATCCTCCGTCGCGGAAAGGAGCAAGACGTTTTTGCCCTGCAGGGCCTCCGCCACTTTTCCGAGAAGGTTCCCGTCTTTGTCCGCGTTTCCCGTCCCCTGGATAACGAGGGGCTTCGTCACGGCCTCCGCGACCTCCGCGGCGAGCTTCACGGCGTCTTCGACCGGCATATCGTCGCCGTTCGGATCCGCGCTTTCGAGATTCAGGCAGACGAACGAAGCGCCGGGCATCTCGCAGGCCCGCCGGGCGATATCCGTCAAGCTGTCCGCCCCCTCGTAGAACGCCGCTATTCCCGCAACGTCCCTGCGCGGCCCCTTATCCGAGAATTCCACGCCGACCACCGGCGGGTTCCCTATCGGCGCGTCGAAAGAATAGAGCGGAAAGACACTCTCTCCTCCCAGCGTCAGGGCATTATCGCCGGTCCCGATGGTCGTTTCCGCTATCCGCGCGGGAAACACCTGCGGATTTCGTTTAAATGCCATATTTTGTCCTCCTTTTCGTGCAACAAAAGCTCTGCGGCGGTTTCCGCTATATCAGCGGCTCAAACGTCAGGACGGGATGTCCTTTTTCCGCGAGAAACTCCATCAGTTCCTCGGGATCCTCCGTAATGGTTTCATCCGCTATCATCGAGGTGAAACCGTCGATATCGTAAAGGTCTTTGGCCGTCCGGTCCAGCTTGCCGCCGACGAGATCCTTCAGCGCCTTCGGCATCCAGACGATCCGGCCGGGACCGCCCTCCGCGCGCATAAACTTACGCGACGAGATAAACTGCTTGCCATGCCCCATAAATCCGGGCGTCTGCACCCCGCCGCCCGTCATCGACGCCATTTCCGGGAACGACATGCCGAGAGGCGTCATGCCCATATGCTCGCGGTTCACGATAACGACCCCGCTCGAAAACGGCTCGATACCGCAGATGCACTCGAAACAGCCGCAGCTCGTCATCGGATCCTGCATAATCGAATAGAGCGTGACCTGCTCGAGATTGCCGTGCGAGGACTTAAAGACGATCTCGTTGACGTCCTCCCAGATGCCGACATTCTCGTCCACGACGCGCTTCTTCGTCACGACCTGACACGGCCCGTTCTGGTCGAGCTGGTTCGTCGCCTTCGCGTCGAGCCACGAAACGGCGCCGCACAGACCGAGACGCTCCGGCGTGACCACACACACGTGCGCCGGCGAAAACGACTGACATAATATGCAACTGTAAAAGACGTCCACGCTTTCATCGGTCATCGAGCCGAGGCGTTCGTCCCGTTCGTTGTAGGTCGCCTTTGCCACCTCGCTCAGCTCATGGCAGAGATCGGGATCGGTAATGATCGTGACTTGGCACTTATCGACGACAGCCTCGTATTCGCTCTTTATCTTTGCGTATAATACTTCGCCGACATGCTTCGCGCGGAAACCCGCGTCGTACGCCGCCTTGCTGACGCGCAGCCGCAGTATATCGCGCTGGCCCGTATGCATTACGCCCTCGATACAGTTCAGGAAATTGTGGAAATTACGCTCGAATACGGGCTCGAAGTCGGGCTGCATATTCTTGCCCGATACTTCCGCGAGAAATCCGATCGCAAACTCCGCGCCCGCCTCGAATTCGTCGAAATCCTTGCCGATCAGCTCTATTTTATGATCTTCGATCTCATGGGCATCCTTCATGCGCACGAGCTCGAAACAGTCGAAACGCGCGCCGTCGCAATCGACCTGCGTTTCCTTGCGGCGGACGATCTCGCCCTCAAACGCCGACGAAAACGCGACGGGAATATCGATGTTCGTAACTTTTATTTTGATATCGCGGGCTTCCAGCGACGTTTCGATGAAATCCGCCGTGTCCTGCTGGATCAGAATGGTTTTCGGCACGCGCCACATATCGTTTTCGTCGTTCGTGATAACGGGGAACCCCATCGCGATCGCGCCCGCGCCGCAGGCGACCACGATATCCTCCACGGGAGCGAACACGTTGACGCAGGCGTGGATGCGGTAGAACGTATAATCGTCGAATTCCCAGCGGTCGCCGGGTTTTACCGCGCCGAATATCATCGCCGCGCGGTAGACGAACGAGATGACGTGCGCCACGCACCAAATATCCGGCCCGACAGCGACGACGCGCACCGGAAAGCCCATATTCATATTCAGCCGCCGCGCCTGCTCGATAACATCGCCGATAAGGAAGACGAAGATGCCGCGCGTCTGATAGCCTTTTATCAGGTCAACGGCTTCCTGATCCGTCGGCGCGGAGCCGTAGATCACGACAAATCCGGGAATATCGTCCGTCACGAGGGGCACGCCGAGTTCGCGCACCTCCGCGTCGGACAGATGCCCGTGGTATTCGTCCTTGTACGGGTTTGGGTCTTTGGCGTATTTACACGCTTCTATCACCTCCGCCGCCATAAACGTCGCAAACCCCGTCTTGAACACGGTCGAGGTATTCGGCGTCCTGCCGTTCCACTCCTTGACGGTTTTGAAACATTCGTCTAGCTGGCCGAGCGTCGTCACATTCTTCCCGAGATAGGCGGAATGGATCGCCAGAAAATACGCGGTATTCGGCATTTCCACCGGAGCGTCCGCGCCGAGTTCCGCCAGCGTGTCCGCAAGCGTCTTCTCCGCGAGCGCGACCATTTCGTCAGCGCCGTCAAATACCCGGTCAAACAGTTTTTTCATCGTCGATCTTCTCCTTTATGATTCCGATTTCCGCGCGCGTCCCGCCCGTTATCTCCGCGGGCGGCACCGACTGCCGGTCGGCGTCAATTACCGCATCGCTGTACGAAATAACGCCGAGCAGGTCATCCGCGGGAATATTTTCTTCAATAAACCTCCGGTCGGATTCGCCGCGTATTTTGTTCGCGACCACGCGCACCCGCGTCACGCCGAGGTCGGAGGCGAGCTTTTTTATCTGGCCGTAGGTCTGCACGCTCCGCGCGCCGGGTTCCACCACCACGAGAAAGGCGTCCACCATTCCCGCCGTTCCGCGCCCGAGATGTTCGAGTCCCGCTTCCATATCCATAATGACCACCTCGTCGCGGTCAAGGACAAGCGAGGAAATCACGCGTTTCAGCACCACATGCTCGGGGCAGACGCAGCCCGCGCCGCCCGTCTCCACCGTTCCCATCACGAGCAGCTTCACGCCGCCCCGTTCTATCGAAAACCGGTCCGGAATGTCGCTGACGCGCGGGTTTATCTTGAAAAACTTGCCGTAACCCTCCGCGCCCGAAGCCGTCCGTTCCGCGATAAGGTCACTGAGCTTCGATACCGGCGTCACGCCCCGCATCTCCTCCGCGGAAAAGCCGAGCGCCAGCCCGAGGTTCGCGTCAGGATCCACGTCCACGGCCAACACCGGCCGCCCGTCCTCCGCGTACAGAGCCGCGAGCAGCGCCGCCACCGTCGTCTTTCCCACTCCACCCTTACCGGTTACCGCTATCTTCATATGCTCTACTTATATCCCCAACAGATCCCGCTTTTTCTCAATGCCCGCAAGCATCGACTTCACGAGTTCGTGCGGATCCTTGTTTATCACGTAGCCCGCGCCCGTTATGCTGCGCGTCCCCTCCGTGATCAGCTCCATCATCTGCGAGCTGCCCTTTACCTGCGGCTCGATACCGAGGTAGACGTCGATGCCGGACGCCACGACGTAATTCGCTATCGCGACCGACTTTTCGCTCATCCACTCCGGAGCGCAGCCGATTATCGGAAGCTGCGTCACCGGGACGTCCCAGTCCTTCGCAATGCCCGTCACGAGCATCATCATGCGGCTGATATCGACGCACGCGCCCATATGGAGCACCGGCGGTATATCCACGAGCGTGCAGACGCGCTTCAGCCCGTCGCCGCACAGTTCCTTGGCGTCCTTGCGCAGAAGCCCCGCCTTGGTCGCGGCCTGCGCCGCGCAGCCGGAACCCACGATAAGCACGTCGTTACGCAGCAGCTCCTTCATAATCTCGATATGCGAATAATCCGGCCGTACCTTCGGATTATTACAGCCGACCATCGCGACCGCGCCGCGGATAACGCCCGCCTTGATCGCGTCGATAGCGGGCTTGTAGCTGCCCCGCTCGTCCAGATGACTGTTCGTCACGCCGTCGAGTTCGCGTATTATCTGGTCGCAGGGATAGCCGACGACGGCCTCCTGCGTGTGTTCGGGGATAAATATCTTGGACTCGTCGCGGTTGCCGTAGTTCTCGACCGCCATTTTGACGAGCTCCATCGCCTGCGCGTACGCGGTTTCCGTCTTAAATTCGATATAGGTGGAACCGGGTATCCGCGCGACCGGCGACGAGGTGATAAATTTCGTGTGAAAACAGTCGGACAGCGGCCCGAGCGACGGGAAAATGCACTGGACGTCCACGCAGATCATCTCGACGACGCCCGTCAACAGCGCGTTTTCCTGTTGCAGAAAATTACCCGCCATGCGCACGCCGTGGCGCATCGTCGCCTCGTTTGCCGTGCAGCACAGACCGGCGATATTGATGCCCTTCGCGCCCTTTTCCGCCGCGTAATCGAGCATTTCGCGCGATTCGGCGGCAAGCACTATCATCTCCGAAAACGCGGGGTCATGGCCGTGGATAATGATATTCACCTGATCCCGTTCCAACACGCCGAGATTCCC
>JAISEX010000003.1 GCA_031263875.1 Eubacteriales Family XIII. Incertae Sedis bacterium
GTCATCGGCAGCACATTGCCCTTTAAATAGACAAAAAAGCCGCGCAGAAAATGCGGCAGTTCGCCCTCGATCTGCGCGCATTCATCCTCGATCAGGACCTCTTTGAGGACGATGTTGTCCGGTTTGTCGCTTTTATTGTGTATGCGTAATTCTTTTTCTGTCATTTCTCTTTCGTGTTTTATTCGCGTAAACGCCTTTCGCGCGTTTTGGTATCAGTTTTGATGGTTAACGGTAATAATATTCGGTAAACCGCTGGTTTCTTTTTCCAATCAATCTGGTGTTGATTATTTTTTTGTGATTAACGATAATATTTTCCCGTAAACCGCCCTGCTTGTTTCCCTCATTCACCCCGGTAATCGTTTTCTACCGGAAGCTGCGGCGTGGCGATGCCGCTCTCTCTTGGCGGGTGACGGCATGGTAAGAACGCGCATTGTGTTCTGTCAGCCCGCTCCGTTTTCCGCTCGCCAGGTACAGCTTTTCGCCGGAGGGAGGACGGAAATGCCATGCATTTAGCCCGCACAGGGAGCGAGGCAACGCCGAGCGACGCGCAAGGGATAGGAGCGAAAATTCCGCAAACTATGCTTGCATAGATACTCTGGTCGGCGGGATTGCGGGTCAAGCCCACAATGACGACGGTGGCATAAGCGGAATTGCAGCGGATAGCCCGGTGGGGCGCTCAAAGACCGTTTTTCTTACATACTCGCGTGAAACAGTCCCGCGGGTTACGTACAAAACCATGCAAGGGTGCCCCATGCGCCCGAAACGCAACATTCCGCTCACGACCAGACCATTTCTGCAACGCCCGGCCGGAACTCCGTCACTTTACCGGAAACTCCGCGTCAATTACCGCGAACAGCTCCGGCAGAACGTTCTGTACGGGCGTTTTGCCCGCGATTTCAAAGAACAGCGCGTTTTCCCAGCGCCGAAACCACGTCATCTGGCGCTTGGCGTACCGCCGCGAGTTTTGCTTTATCAGCCTGATGGCCTCGGGCAGATCGCAGTCGCCGCGGATATACGCGAGCATTTCCTTGTAACCGATGCCGAGCAGCGAGATCCCGTCCTCCGGCATACCGCCACAGGTAAGTCCGCGCACCTCCTGTTCAAGCCCCGCGTCGATCATCCGGTCGGTCCGTTGCTCGATCAGCTCATAGAGGTCGGCGCGGTCCCGCGTCAGGACGATCAGCAGCGGATCGATCAGGCTCCCCGCCGTGAACGACCGCTCAAAATCCCTGAGCCCGGCGCGTTCACCGCCCTTTTCAATGCGCTCGAGGGCCCGAATCACCTTTTTGCGGTCATTGGCGTGGAGCTTTTCGGCCCCGGCGGGATCCCTCCTTTGCAGTATATCATAAATATAACTATTCCCAAAATCATGAGCGAGCCGCGTATACTTTTCGCGCAGGTCCGCGTCGCCCGCGGTTCCCGAAAAATCCATGTCGTAGAGAAGCGAGTTGATATAAAGCCCGCTGCCGCCGCAGATAACCGGAAGCGCCTTGCGCGCGAACATATCGTCGATCACGACCTCCGCCCGCGCCCGGTATTCGGCCACGGAAAACGGCTCGTGCGGATCGGCTATGTCGATCATATGGTGGGGGATGCGCGCGCGCTCCGCGTCCGTCGGTTTTGCGGTCCCGATATTGAGGCCGCGGTAAACCTGCATGCTGTCCGCGGAAACGAGCTCTCCGCCGTACCGTTCGCAGACGGCCAGAGCCGCTTCACTCTTGCCGACCGCCGTCGGGCCGGCGATAATGACGGCTGTGCGGGTATTATGCCGTGGATCAGCCATCGCGCCGGAACATTCTGTCGAGCTCGCCGCCCGTCATCGCGATAAAAGCCGGCCGCCCGTGCGGGCAGGTAAACGGGTTTTCGCACGCGAAAAGCTGCGCTATCAGCGTTTGGGAGGCTTCGGGGGACAGCGCGTCATTGAGCTTGACGGAACTTTTGCAGGCCCGCGAAATCAACCGGTCCGCGGCGCGGGGATTTTCGGGCGGCGCCGTGCCCGCGCTGTCGAGGATGTCGCCGAGGAAGGATTCCGCCTCATCGTAGGACAGAAAGGCGGGAAAGGCCCGAACCGCGAACCGCGAACCGCCGAATTCATCGGCTTCGAAACCGAGCGTCGCGAGCCAAGCGAACCACTCGTCCGCCGAGGGCCGCGCCGCGGCGGGAACCGTGACGATAAGCGGCGTCAGCAGTCCCTGCGTGAGCTTTTCCTTCGTTCGCACCTGTGCGATAAACTTCTCATAATTGATGCGCTCGTGCGCCGCGTGTTGGTCGATAATATAAAACGTCTCCGCGGTGCGGGCGAGCAGATAGAGGCCGAATATCCGGCCCATATACTCGGGAACGGGGCTTTCGTCAAAGAGTTTCGCGGGTGGCGCGTTACCGGTAACAGTTTCCCGCGTTTCCGTATCGCCCGCCTCCAGTTTGTTCACTTCCGCGCCTTCAGCGGCAGCGTCTTCAGCCGCGTTTTCGCCGCTCCACAGCGAGGTTATCGCAACGGTTTCGACCGGATCATCGTCCTCGTTCGCATAAATATTCGTTCTATCGGCGCCGGCGCCGCCATCCCGCACGAGGTTTTGCTTCGGAGCCGGAGAGTTCTCAGCGGGAACCGCCGCGGGTTTTAACGAATAAAACGCGTTTTCCGCGCGTTTTGCCCGCCCCGCCTGCGCAGCGTCGCGGACTTTCGCGGTGGAACCGTTCTCGCGCAGAGCCTCCGTTACCGCGTTTTCAACGAAATTACAGACGGTTTTTTTATCGGAAAAGCGTATCTGCGTCTTTGACGGGTGAACATTCACATCGGTTTTCTTCGGATCGATGTCGAGAAAGAGGTAGATCGTCGGGAATCTGCCCTCAAAGATAAACCCCTTGTACGCGTTCGCTATCGCCTCCGACAAGACGGAATCGCTGACATTGCGGCCGTTAACGAAGAAATATTGCCGTTTGCGGGTCTTGCGGTCGTGATCCGGCGGCGAAATATACGCCGTCAGACGCATATCGCCCTCCTCCGCCCGCACCGGCAGGAGATCGGCGGAAATGGTGACGCCGGCGACATTCGCGATCGCGTTCCGCGTATCGCCGTTCCCGAGCGTCGAAAAATCGTCCTCGCCGTTATGCCCCATCGAAAAGCGGACGCGCGGCCAGGCTATCGCCATACGCGCGACGAAGTCGATTATCACCGCGGTTTCCGCGCGGTCGGGCTTGAGAAATTTGCGGCGCGCCGGCACGTTATAAAACAGGTCCTCGACGAGAACGGACGTCCCCTCAGGGGAGCCGGCCTTTGCAATCTGCGGGTCGCCGCCCCCGGACGTGTAGAGCTTTGCGCCGATGGCGGCGTCCTTGGTCTTAGAAATAAGCGTCAGTTTTGAGACCGCCGCGATGCTCGCGAGCGCCTCGCCCCGAAAACCGAGGGTGCGGATATCGTCGAGATCCTTGTCCGCGGATATCTTGCTCGTCGCGTGGGGAAAAACCGCGAGGCTCAGTTCCTCCGCGGAGATCCCGCAGCCGTTGTCGCTGACGCGTATCAG
>JAISEX010000070.1 GCA_031263875.1 Eubacteriales Family XIII. Incertae Sedis bacterium
AGCGCGAATCCGCGCGCGTAATGGAAGACGACCCGCGGCTAATAAAACCGGAGCACGCGGCGCTGCGGCGCAAGATAGAGGGCACGGTTTCGGGGCTGTCGAATTTGGGGCTGTAGGGAGCGAGAAAGAGATTCTGCGAGTAATAGCAGGAGAATATGGCGGCAGGAAGCTGGCGGCGCCGAGGGGCGACGCCGTACGGCCCACGTCGGACCGGGTCAAGGAGGCGCTGTTCAGCATGCTGTCGGAACGGGTGGATGGGGCGCGGGCCATCGACGTCTTTGCGGGAACGGGCAGCCTCGGCATCGAGGCGCTTTCGCGCGGGGCGCAGGAATGCCTTTTTTTCGAGAGTTCGGCGGAGGCGGCTGCGGTTATCCGCGAAAATCTCGACGCGCTGCGTATCAGCGGCAGGGCGCGGCTCGTGCGGGCCGATTACCGCGTTGCGATGGCGCGAAGCGGCGGTTACGGGGCGGATATCGCCTTTATCGACCCGCCGTATGCGTCGGGACTTTACGAAGAAGCAATGCAATCGTTAGTCGCATATGATATGATTGTTATCGGTGGAATTGCGGCGCTTGAAAGCTCGGACGGCGGCGGGGAAGACGCGAAGTACCCCGGCTTTGAGCTTATCAAGAAAAAGCGGTACGGGAAGACCTTTATCAGGCTCTATGAAAGGACGGGGAGGACCGAATGAACGGTAAGATGCTTTACGCGGGGACATTTGACCCGATCACCAACGGACATCTGGATTTGATTTGCCGGGGCGCGGCGCTGACGGAAACCCTCGTGATCGGCGTGATGCGGAATCTCGCGAAGAAGCCTGTGTTCCCGCTCGACGTGCGCGAGAAGATGATACGGGCCGCGACGGAGCATTTGGATAATGTCGTGATCGACAGTTTCGACGGGCTTTTGGCGGACTATGTGAAGTCGAACGATATCGGCATCGTGCTGCGCGGCCTGCGCGCCACGATGGATTTTGAATACGAGATCCAGATGGCGCAGATGAACGCGCGTCTGTACGGCGGCAACGTGGAGACGATATTCCTGATGACGAATCCGGCGCATTCGTTTATCAGCTCAAGCATCGTGAAGGAGGTCTTTGCCCTCGGCGGCAGCATTGAGGGTCTCGTCCATCCCGCCGTCCTTGAGATAATGAAGGGCAGTAATATATAATAGGCATGAGGTGAATAATGATGAGAATACTTGATCTGCTGACGGAAATTGAAGAAATATGTGACACGAGTACGGGCGTGCCGCTGACCAATAAGGTGATGGTCGATAAGGCGGAGATGCTTGAAATATTGAAGGAGATACGGCAGGCGCTGCCGGACGAGATTCAGCAGGCGCAATTCGTGATGGCGGAACGCCAGCGCATTATCGATGAGGCGAAGCAGGAATACGATCTGCTGATAAAGGACGCCGAGAAGCAGGCCGAGATGCTCGTGGATCAGCATGAGATAACGCAGCAGGCGAAACAGCACTCGAACGAGCTCGTTTCGACCGCGGAGCGCCAGTGCCTCGACCTGAAAATGAAGACCTTCGAGTACATCGACCAGACGCTCTACGATTTCCAGGATCTCGTGGATCAGCTTCAGAACAAGATGATCGGCGAAGCGCTGCGTTCGGTCCAGGAGCGGTTCGATAAGACGAACGACAAGATACAGGGCACGCGCGACGAGGTGAAGGATCTCGCCTACAAGACGCAGGTTGGTGAGATTTAGCGTTTTATAATCGGCTCCGGTAAGAAGTTTCGGTAAGAAGTAAGCGGATTTCGGTGTGTGGAAAATTATATAATGTGCATAAACTCGTAACACGGGGATGGCATGATGGAAAATCGTGTAATATGATGCGAGTGCAGAACGCGGCTGCGGTCAGGTTCGGTGCCGTGGAGAATTATATACTATAATACGAGTACGGGACGCGGTCGCGGTCGGGTTTCACGTGATGGAACATTATATAATGTGCATAAGCCCGGAATGCGGGAGTGTTCGGATTGAATGCGATGGAAAATCATGGAATTTACTCAAATCCGAAACGCAAGAGCAATCAAATCGAATTAAATTTAATGGAATATTATGGAATAATATATGAGCGGAGAACTGCGTAACAAGCCTCCTCTGGGCCGGGTACTGGGAATAATAGCGGAATACGATCCGTTTCATAACGGCCATCTTTATCATCTGGAAACAGCCAAAAGGATAACGGGCGCCGAGCTTGCGGTCTGCGTGATGAGCGGCGAGTTCACGCAGCGCGGCAATCCCGCGTGGTATAGCAAATATCTGCGGGCGGAGGCGGCAACCTGTAACGGGGCGGACCTCGTGATCGCGCTGCCGTTTGTCTATGCCTGCAACAACGCGGAATATTTCGCGCGGGGAGCCGTGGACATTTTGGACGGTCTCGGCTGCGTCGACGCGGTAGCCTTCGGCAGCGAGAGCGGCGATATAACGCCGCTTTTACGCGCCGCGGACGTGCTCGCGGAGAACAGCGAAGAACTGAACGCGCGTATCAAGGACGGCATGGCGCGGGGCTGGTCGTATCCGAAGGCGCGTTCGTCCGCGGTGGCGGCGGCCATAGGAAGCGGCGCGGCGCAGATCCTCGCGAACCCGAACGACATACTCGGCGTCGAATATCTGCGTCGTCTGAAGGAACGCGGGAGCGCTCTTGAACCCGTCGCCGTAAGGCGTTTTGCGTGCGGCGATAATGAGGTGAGCGCGAGCGATTTCGTCGCGGGCGGGGCGGTGCTCAGAAGCATGCTCGCGGAGGGCGCGGATATTTCGCCCTATATTCCGCGGGAAACGGCGGAAGTGATCGCGCGGTATGCGAATGATGGCGTTAGGCCGGTTTGTTCCGATGCGCTGCTGCCGTTTCTGCTGTATGCCGTATCGGTGCGGTACCGCGGCGAGCTCGCGGAGATTTTCAGCGCCACCGAAGGTTTGGAGAACAGGCTTGCGGATGCCGCGCGGGAAGCGTCGTCGCTGGCCGATCTCGTCCGGCGCGTGAAGACGAAGCGTTATACGGAAACGAGGATCAGGCGGCTTATCGCCCATACTATTATGGGGCTGACGAAAAACGCTATGGCGGAGGCCGAGGCCGGCGGCCTCTACGCGCGCGTCCTCGCGTTCAGCGATGGCGGCGCCGCGCTTCTGCGGCACATTAAAAAATCCGGGTGCGCGCGCCTGCCGCTTATTACAAATCCCACGAAGCAGCGTGACGAGCTGGCCGGCTGCGAAGCCGTGACGCGCTTTGACCGCCGGGCGGCCGACGTCTACCGTCTTTTATCGGCGGGGATAATGGCGGGCTTCGACGACAGGAAGATGGCGCCGGCACGAAAAGGATAGGTG
>JAISEX010000099.1 GCA_031263875.1 Eubacteriales Family XIII. Incertae Sedis bacterium
TTGATAATGCCTTCGATCAGTTCCTTTGTGACAGGGACGGGTATCGTAACGATGCCGATTTTTGCGGACATCTCCGCCTGCATCACGACTTCGTCGGGAACGACGGCGAGCAGCTCGTCAAGTTCGAGACCAAGTTCCTTCATCGACGGCAGGCCGATTTCCTTGACGAGATCGATCATAGCGTCGTGGGCCGCCGCGCCGATTTCTTCGGGAGATGCGTTATCCGCGAGTTCCTTGCCGAAACATTCCGCGATGTACTTCACCTTTTCGGGGCAGACGGACGCGACGATCCGCATCACCTGCGGCAGCGTTACCGCGCAGCCGTTGCCGTGCGGCACGTGGAATTTTGCGCCGAGGCTGCGGCCGATATCATGCGAGAGGTGGCAGAACGCGCCCGACATCGCCATGCCGCCGAGCGACGCCGCGAGCATCATGCCCTCGCGGGCCTCGCGGTCGTCCTTGCCATTTTTAACGGCGCGCGCGAGATATTTCGCGACGAGTTTGGTTCCGTCACGTCCCATTACGCTCGAAAAATAGTTGGCGCGCGCGGACGTGTACGATTCCGTGCAGTGGCAGAGGGCGTCCATACCGGTCGACGCCGCAATGCCGGCTGGCAGGTTTGCGGTGAGCTCCGGATCGACGATGCCAAGCGTGACCTGCGCGCCGACGCCCGAAACGTTGACCTTGATGCCGCGTTCCGTGTCCGTGATCGTGCCGCCGGGCGTACACTCGCTGCCCGTCCCGGCCGTGGTCGGAACCACGATAAGCGGCACGCTCGGCTTTGTGACGACGCCTTCGCGCCCGAAATATTGTTTCAGCGGAGCGGGGTTCGTAATAAGCACTTTCGCGCCTTTCGCCGTGTCCATACTGCTGCCGCCGCCAAGACCGATCACGATATCGACGCCCTCGTCCACCGCGAGCTTGCCGGCCTTCTCAACGGACCAGTCGGGCGGATCAGCCTGGACCTCGTCGAAGCTGACGGCTTCAAATTCCGCGTCCGTAATAACGCCGATCACGATATCGGCGATGCCCGCCGCCTTGATGCCCCGGTCGTAGACGACGAGAGCCTTCTTGCAGCCATACTCCCTCATCTTGTCGCCGATGGCCTTTATGCTGCCGCTGCCGAAGAGAAGCGGATTGGGCGCTGAAAAAATACTGTGCATAGGTTACCTCCTTGATTTCCGAAATGATTATTAAAAACGATTTTATTTACCGGTTTGCGTTTTGCCGAGCAAAAATGACTGGCCGTGAGCGTACACATAGCCGATACCGCCGCCCACATAGAGGCAGAGCCCCGTAATATAGGCCGACAGGTCGGACGCGAAAAACAGCGCGGGGCCCGCGATATCAGCCGGCGTGCCGAGCCGTTCGAGCGGGACTTCCGTCTTGGCGATGCCGTCAAAGAGAGCGTCGCGCTCCGGGCCGTCGTCCATCAGCTCATCCCAGAACGCCGTCACGATCGGCCCCGGCTTGATGCAGTTGACCCGAATGCCGAGAGGTGCCATGTCCATGGCGAGATTCACCGTCAGCGATTCGCAGGCGGCCTTCGCCATATGGTAATCGTAAGCGGGCGTCGTCGGGTTAAAAGCCCCGTTCGACGAGCAGATAATGATGTTGCCGGATCTGCGCTCCTTCATATACGGAAGCGTGGCGAACACCATCTTGTAGGTTCCCGTCATATTGAAGTCCATCGTCTTCTGATACGCTTCCTCCGCGCTCAGCCCCTCGGCGTCAAACGTCTTGCCCGCGAAATTCACGAGAATATCGATCTTGCCGAATTCCGCGATCGTCCGGTCCAAAGTCCGCTGGATGCTCTCGTCACTCGTCACGTCGAGCGGGCCGTAATAGCGCGCCGTCCCGCCGAGAACCTCGATCTCCGACGCGATTTTGCCGCCCTTATCCGCGCTGCGCCCGCCGAGGATCACCGCCGCGCCCTCGCTCGCGAACAGCCGCGCCGTCGCCTCGCCCATACCGCTCGTCGCCCCCGTAATGATAGCGACCCTGCCTTTTAGCATGTCCTTCATAGTCACTCCTTTTCTGTCATGTTTTTATAATTTCGATACGATAATTGAACTGAATTATTGTGCCCTGGCCGGAGAACCCGGCATTAGCGTACGGCAAAAGCCCTGCAGAATTTTATACTATTATTATACAGCGGAATGCCATAATGTGCGAGCGTTCCGCCCTATGACGTTGTGTCATTGCAAGCAGTGAGCGGGGGGAGTATTTCTTTGGGCGCATGGGGCACTGTGTGCCCCACCGGGCTATCCGGGGCTGCGCTTCGCTTCGGCCGCTTCGCGGCTGCTGCCGCACCCCTCCTATCCCTTGCGCGTCGCCTCCGCTGCGCTCCGGCTCCACTCTCATCGTCATCACTGCAGACACTCACTCCGTCTACAACGGCACGTCGTCCCGCAGCTCCCGCACACGCTCCTTCATCGCCGCCATTATGTCCTGCGCCGCGGCAGCGACGGCTCCTCTTATTCCCCCTCCATCGCGATATCGCCCAAGTTGATACACTCCCTCGTATTCAAATCGTAAAACGCCTTCTGCTTATAGCCCTTCGGCTCGATAAAGACCTCCCATTTCCCGACCGGCAGATCGTTAAACCAGAAATCGCCGTAATTATCCGTAAAGACTTCGAGAAGTTTCCCGCCGGAAACCGCGCGGCAGCGCGCCCCGATAATGACTTCCTCGGATGCGGGGTCATAGACCGTTCCCGCGATAAACTGGCCCGGCAGATTGCGGTACCACACGCGCGGCTTCAGTCCTTCGTCAGCCTGAAGACGCCGCGCGCCCGCGATCTCGTCCGCAAGCGCGGATTCCTCGCCGAACTGCAGACAGCCCGTCGGACAGATCTCGACGCAGCGCGGCAGCGCATAGCCGTTGTCCAGAAGATGGGCGCAGCCGGTGCATTTCTGCGCGATGCCGAGTTCCCCGTTCAGATAGATCGAACCGTAGAGGCAGCTCTCGGCGCATTTCCCGCAGCCGTTGCACGTTTCCGGGTCTATGATGATCAGCCCGTCCTCGCGCGCGTAAATGGCGCCGGCGTCGCAGGCGGCCTGACACGCGGGACGCTCGCAGTGGTTGCACAACGTCGGCGTGTAGCGCACGCGCACCTTCGGCACCGTGCCGACCGTTTCGTCCTTCAGCTTACACCAGAATTGCCCGGTGTCCGGCTGCGGCCGCGCGACGGGGAACCAGTCGTTGCCGCAGTGCTCGTCCTTGCAGGCCATTTGGCACGAATAGCAACCGTTGCATTTTGTCACGTCTACCACAAATACCTTGCTCATCATTTCCTCCTTATCCTTATGTGCGCCTATTTCGCTCTTACGCCTCGCCTTCCGCAAAAAATCCTGCGGAGGATCGAAGCTGTCCTTTTAGCGTTCCGCTCCAATCAGCCATCCGTCCAGGCAGACGCCCTGACCCTCGTCCGTTACGCGCGCGAAGGCTTCGGGGTATCTGTTTCTCCACGCGTCCATTTCCGCGTCCGTTACCGTGGCGGCATTCACGAGAAAACCGCTGACCGCCATTCCCGTCACCGTTTTCGAGGTGATATTGGTCGGCGTTATCAGGTTGATGGCGCCGCCCCGGTCGAGTTTCTCGGCGTCTATCGGGTCGAACCGCGCGCCGTGGTCGATGTAGACCGCACCTTCAAGCAGGCGCTCGGTCAGGTAAGCGGCACAGAGGACCACGCCGCGCTCGTTATAGACCTTCACGATATCGCCGTACGCGATATTGCGCTCGGCGGCCGTCCGCGGGTTGATCCACATCGACTC
>JAISEX010000115.1 GCA_031263875.1 Eubacteriales Family XIII. Incertae Sedis bacterium
CTTCCGCCATTATGCCGCCCATTCCCGGCATCGATCACCCGAAAGTCCTCTCCGCGAACCGGCTCTCGGACGGCGACGTCAGCATCGGCGACACCGTCGTCATTATGGGCGGCGGCCTCGTCGGCTGCGAAGCGGCGGCCCACCTCGCGCTGGCGGGAAAAGACGTGACGGTCGTCGAGATGTTCGACACCGTCGCGCGCGACGTCAACGCCCTGCAAGGCGCCATATTGAAGAAGGCGCTGGATACATACGGCGTCAAAATCCTCGTGAACACACGCGGCATGGAAATTTCCGACGCGGGCCTGACGGTCGAAGACGCGGATGGAGGCCAGAAAACCCTGCCGGCCGATACCATTCTCATCGCCGCCGGCCAGCGCCCGCTCACCGACGTGGCCAACTCGCTGCGGAACGCCGCGCCCCTCGTGCTGCCCATCGGCGACTGCGTGCGCCCGGGCAAGGTGACGGATGCGCTTGTGCTCGGCTATTACACGGGGCTGGATATTTAAGCAAAACACGATTTTTGTGTGTATGTGGGCGCATGGGACTGTCGCAATGGGTTGAACCGAATTTAGAAAAATATAATATAATGTAAATTCATGCAGATCGCTCGTAATGGTGCGACAGCCCCACCGGAGCCTGTTTTACGCGGCTTCAGCCGCAGTGTAAAACAGAGCATTCCGGGGCTCCGCTCTTGCTCCGGCCGCTTCGCGGCTACTACCGCACCCCTTCTATCCCTTGCGCGAACATGTGCGCCATTCCGGGCCGCCTTCACAAAATCTCCCATTACAGACATAACCGCAATTTCCCGTGGAAATTCTGCCCTGGAAGTACTAAAATAGTAAGAGACGCCCTACCGTATTTATGCAAAACATAAACAGACGCGATATCACCACAAAAAAAGGAATGACAAACATGCAAACAATAGACGAATACATCGAAACTTTTGAGCCGCCAATTCAGCAGACATTACGCGAAATACGGAATTTTATCAAAAGCGAAGTCCCGGAAGCCGCCGAAAAAATATCCTACGGAATGCCCACCTTTTATCTGAACGGAAATTTAGTCCATTTCGCGGCGTTTAAAAATCACTATGGGTTTTTTCCGGGCCCGTCAGGAATCGACGCGTTTGCGAGCGAGCTTGCGCCCTACCGCACCGGGAAAGGAACATTGCAGTTCCCCTTCGGCAAACCCATCCCGTGGGATATTATTAAAAAGGTCGTACAATTCAGAGTGAAAGAAAATTTAAATAAGGCGAAAAGTATAAAAGAAAAACGAAGCGCGAAATAAGCAACGCATAACCGGGCCAGTTTCGCCGCGCCACCGATAGGCGGCCTAAACCGAGGCTCCCCATAATGATAACAAAAAAGTGACCAACGGAGTTATGCTATAATAATATCCAGAGGTTTACGTCAGTAAGCGAGGGAGTGTTGTCCCTTCCAAACTGGCAATCCGCGCAAAACTTATCGATGCCATGTCGGAAAAACAGCAGGATTTTATTGAGGAATTGAATCCCCTGAATATTGAGGCCCGGTATCCCGAATATAAGGAACATATCGCAAAAACGCTTACGCCGGAACGGTGCGGAGAAATCATTGCCGGAACGGAGAAATTACTATGTTGGATAAAAAAACAGTTACAAATATGGTGGAACGCTACGCCGATGCGGTGACGCGAGAGCTCTCTCCCGCCGCCGTGGTGTTGTATGGTTCTTACGCCGTGGGAAACGCCCACGAAGACAGCGATATTGATGTGGCGGTTATCTTTAACGGATTTGAAGGCGATTGGCTCAACGCGTCTTCCTCTCTGTGGCGGCTTCGCCGCGAAATCAGCTATGATATTGAGCCGATCCTGCTTGACAACACCCAGGACAAGAGCGGTTTTGTCGCGAACATTTTCAAGACCGGACACGTCATTTATCAGGCGTAAGAAAGGATTTCCGCAGCGCGCTTATTGTCAAAACATGACGCTGTGCCGGTCAGCCGGTAAATGAGCGTTATATAATACATGCAGAGAGAGGCCACGTGGGATGATAATCCGGCGGAAGGAGCACTCTCTGCCATAAGGAACGGGACTGTTTATAACGGTTCCGTTTTTTTGCTACCCTCGGCGTTTAAACGAAAGAAGGTTATCGGGAAAATGCCCGCCCTCTATCTCTCTAAAAATGATCGTAAAACACAAAAAATAAATGAATTTGCAAAAGAGGCATTCTATTATATAATAAACGCAACGAACGGCTCCGTGGGGCGCTGATCCGGCGGCGAAAACGCTTGCAACAGGCAAACGAAACCGCCGGCGTCTGCCGAACGGCGCGCCGCACACAAGAAATGATGGGTATTATTACAGGAAAATTTTACGACTGATCCTCACACATGCTACTTAATTGGAATATTATCAGTAAATATCGAGCCGAACTGATGGGCGTCGCCATCGTCTGGATCATTTTGTTCCACGGATACGAGATCGGCGTGCGCTTCGGCCCGCATTTCACGATAGTGGATTCCGTTTTCAGCTTCGGCAACAGCGGGGTCGATATATTTCTGTTCCTCTCGGGCGTCGGCCTCTATTCTTCGTACTCGCGAAACAGAAACGTCGGCGCGTTTTACCGGCGGCGGGCGCGGAGGGTGCTGTGGCCGTATTTCATCATCTCGATCGGGTATTGGATATACGTTGATTTTTATCAGATTCACAGCGCGGCGCAGTTCGCGCTCGATATTACACAGATATCGCTGTGGACGGAAAATATGCAGCGCATCTGGTATGTCGGGCTGATCATTCCGCTCTATATCCTCTTTCCGGCAATTTTCAGATTATATTTCGGCGGAAAAGAGCGGGCGGATCCCGCGACCGGGCACCGGACGGCGTGGCTTATCATTCTCATGTCCGTGATAATGAATTACATGCTGCAACTGGCGGCGGAAGAATGGTATTCGCATTTGAACATCGCCGTGGCGCGGATCCCGATCTTTCTCTACGGCGTTCTCGCGGGGCGTTACGTGGCAAAGGGCAAGGATGTAACGTATGGAGAATGGGCGGCGCTGCTCGTCGGGCTGGCGCTCGCGGCGGCCTCGACCGAATCCGACGTGGGATTTTTGTTCGAACGACTAAAATTAGGCGTGGTGGGATTGGTCGTCTGCGCGGTCTTCTGCCTGCTTTTCGAGCGGATCAAAGAATGCCGGGCGTACGCGCCGATACTGCGGTGCCTGCGGTTTACCGGCGCCTATTCTTTCGAACTCTACCTGACGCACATCTGCATTCGGTGGATAGTGGTCTTCGATTCAGAGGAATTTTTCCTCGAACATTTCGGGGATAATGCGCTTATAATAGCCTACACTTTCGTGCTGATCCTCTCGGTTATCGCAACGGCGTTGTTCGCGCAGATCGAGAAACTTCCGGGGAAAATATATGTGAGGTGGCGGGCGGCGGCTTTATAATAAGCGTTCTTTTGTTCACTGCTGTTTTCTTTGGGCGCATGGGGCTTCGCCCCACCGGGCTATCCGCTTGTATCTTTTTGCCTGTGGCAAAAAAGGATACCGCTACTATCCCTTGCGCGGGACATGCGCGCCATTACGTGCCGTCTGCGCACCACCCCTCCTATCCCTTGGCAGAGGTACAGGAGCTTTGCCTGTTTTACGCGGCTTTAGCCGCAGTGTAAAACAGGACAGCGAAGCGAGCAATGCGAGCGGAGGAGTGAGCGCAGCGAACGTTAGCTCCGTCGTACCTCGCACATCGAGGAGCGCAGCGGCTTCGCCGCGTGGCGCTCTACCGTAGCCGCAAGGTAAAACAGGACAGCGAAACGAGCGCAGCGAACG
>JAISEX010000043.1 GCA_031263875.1 Eubacteriales Family XIII. Incertae Sedis bacterium
CGGGAAGCTCCGCCTCATCCGAGAGTTTCGCGTCGACCACCTCCGCGCGCTCCGTCGTGGCCGCCATATCGCAGGATTCGCAGTAGGCGATATCGCTCTCGCCGTAGTCGCAGAGCGCCGTAAATTCCTCGCTGTCCTTGCCGCCCATCGCGCCCGAATCGGCTTCGACCGGCCGGAACGTCAGACCGCACCGCGTAAAGATATTCGTGTACGCCTCCCGCATTATCTCATAACTGGAATCAAGACCCGCCCGGTCGCGGTCAAACGAGTAGGCGTCCTTCATCACAAACTCGCGGCTGCGCATCAGCCCATAACGGGGACGCGCCTCGTCGCGGTATTTCGTCTGGATCTGGTAGAGATTCAGCGGGAGCTGCCGGTACGACGTTATTTCGCCGCGCACGATATCCGTAAAAACTTCCTCCGCCGTGGGCCCAAGGCAAAATTCCCTGCCGTGCCGGTCGTTCAGGCGCCACAATTCGGGGCCGTAAAGCTGCCAGCGCCCCGACTCATGCCAAAGCTCCGCGGGTTGCACGGGCGACGTCAGGATCTCCTGCGCACCGGCCGCGTCCATCTCCTCGCGGACGATGCGCTCTATCTTGCGCACCACCCGCAGCCCGAACGTCATAAAACCGTAGACGCCGGAAACGGTTTTGCGTATCATTCCCGCGCGGAGCAGCCAGATATGGCTCGGTATCTCAGCCTCGCCGGGAACTTCGCGTAATGTGTTGATATGCGCTTTTGATAGTTTCATCGCTCTCTCCGTTTTCGTTAATTTCCATTAATTTAATATATTTCCACAATCCCGTTTCTTGTAAAACGTCCTTTTCATATGGGCGCATGGGGCGGAGCCCCACCGGGCTATCCGGGGCTTCGGCCGCTTCGCGGCTGCTACCGCACCCCTCCTATCCCTTGCGCGGGACATGTGCGGATTTCCGCGCCGTCTTCGCATCGTTTCTCATTGCAGGCTTATCCCGCAATCTGCGTCATCGCCGACATTGCGACAGTGCGCGCCGGCTGCAACGGCGCATTACTCTACGACTCCCGCTCACTACGTGCCATCGTCGCCATTACACTCCTACGCCCCGATTGTAGCGGCGCTACCCGCTACGGGAGAGCAACGCGAACAACATGAACGGTTCATAGAAATCCTTATGTACGTGAACCATACTTTCATTTACGAAATAATATAATCACACTGATTTGTGAGAGGCGTTGCGCGCATACGAGCCGCCTTGCGGCGCGCGCACCGAGGCAACGTTCGCTTCGCTCACTCCTCCGCTCGCCTTGCTCGCTTCGCTGTCCTCAAACAAATCAGTGTTATTATATCACCATTCATATTTCATACTCTCTCCACCAGCGCCACCGCCATCGCGCCGATCCCTTCTTCCCGCCCGCAAAAGCCGAGCCCCTCGGTTGTCGTCGCCTTAACGCTGACGCAGTCCCGCTCAAGCCCCAAAGCCGCCGCGAGCGACGCCGCGATTTTCTCGCGGTACGAACTGATTTTCGGCCGCTCCGCGATCACCGTTAGATCCGCGTTCACGGGCCGAAAGCCGCGCCCGGTTACAAGCCCCATCACCTCCGCAAGCAGCTCCATGCTCGATATGCCGCGGTATTTTTCGTCCGTATCGGGAAAATGCGCCCCGATATCGCCGAGGGCCAGCGCCCCGAGCAAAGCGTCCATCAGCGCGTGCGTCAGCACGTCCGCGTCCGAATGGCCGAGCAAGCCGCGCTCAAACGGTATCTCCACGCCGCCGAGAATCAGCTTACGCCCGTCCGCAAAGGCGTGGACGTCAAAGCCCGTTCCCACGCGGCGTTCATGCGCGCCGCCGGCTTCCGCCGTATCGAGATCGGCGGCATACGTGATCTTCCTGTTCGCGGGATCGCCGGCGACAATCGTAATCTTCGCCGCGCCGCAGCGCATCGCGACCGCCGCGTCGTCCGTCGCCTCATAACCTTCCGCCGCCGCCTTCCGGTGAGCGCCAGCAATAAGCCTCAAATCAAAGCCCTGCGGCGTCTGTGCGGCGAAAAACTGCCTTCTGTCCGGTATCTCAAGGACGGCCATGGAGCCGGTTTCGGTTATACCTTCGTCAGCTTTGTACAGCGTATCCGTCACGGGAATGCCGGGAGCCGCCGCCCCGCTCTCCGCCGCCGCTTCGAGCACCGCGTCTATAACGGCCCGCGTTACAAAAGGACGAGCCGCGTCGTGTATCAGAACCAAACCGTCCTCAAACGACACCGCCTCAAGCCCGTTTTTCACGGAAGCCTGCCGCGAATCGCCGCCGGTTACGCACACGAGACCCTTCGGCTTCGTATTCTCCTCTACGGAAAACACTCGGTATCCGGGTTTGTCCGCACAAGCCTCCGGCCCAGCCTGAAACGCGGCCGCGAGATGCGCCAGCGCGTCTTCCGCGTTCCCCTCCGGAACGATAAAAATTATCTCATCCACAGCCTCATGCAAAAGAAACGGCCGGGCCGCCCGCACAAGCATCGGCTCGCCGCCCGTGTTCGCGAACTGCTTCGGCGGGCCCATCCCGAAACGGCTTCCCGCACCGCCCGCCGCTATCAGCGCCGCGACTTTTCTCCCCCCGTACATATTACCGGGCGCCCTGTTTCGTCCTCGCGAATATCATGCGCCCCGCGGAGGTCTGGAGCACACTCGACACGACCACCGCGATCGTCTGGCCGATATACCGCTTGCCGTCCTCGACGACGATCATCGTCCCGTCGTCGAGATAGGCGACCGCCTGCCCCTGCTCCTTGCCTTCCTTTACGAGAAAGAGCGTCATCTCCTCGCCCGGAAGCACCACAGGCTTCAGCGTATTCGCGAGCTCGTTGATATTCAGCACCTCGACGCCCTTGATAACGGCGACCTTGTTCAGGTTGAAATCGTTCGTCACGACCTTGCCGTTCATGATCTGCGCGAGCTTCAGCAGCTTCACGTCCACCTCGGGAATATCCTCGAGCGCCTTTTCGCTGTCCGTATTATAGATCTGAATGCCGTATTCGGTCTGTATCTTGTTCAGGATATCGAGCCCGCGCCGCCCGCGGTTGCGCTTCAGACCGTCCGAGCTGTCCGCGATGTGACGCAGTTCCACCAGCACGAATTCGGGTATCACGATATTACCCTCGATAAATCCCGTCTTCATAATATCGGCGATCCTGCCGTCGATAATAACGCTCGTGTCGAGGATCTTCGGCGTTGCGTCGCCGCCCGACTTCGGCTTACCGCCGCGCCCGATGATCGACCGCCGCATCGCGCCGACGCTGCGGATCATCTCCCGTCCGCGCCGTCCGCCCACCACGACGCCGAGCCATATAAATATGATGTACGTGAGTATCGTGAACGCGACGCGCAGGTAACTGTTCTCTATTCCCGCAAACGCAAGGCTGATAAGGGACGCGATAATGAGCCCCATAATAAGACCGATCGTCCCCGACAAAAGATCCTGCCACGCGAGATGTTTTATTTCGTTTTCAACGCTGTGCGCTACGCGCGAACTGACTTTCTGAAAAAGTGGCGTCAGAATAAAAAATAAAATTCCGAAAATGATTGCGAGTACGATCGCGAGTATCGACTTATGGAGCTGCGTCCAATTATCAATGTCGATAATAGCGATCTGTGGCGCCACGTAGAGAAAGAGCAGATACACACCGTAGCCGAACACGGCTCCGAGCAGCGTGATGCCGCCTCTTATTACTCTTTTTATCATGTCATATGCTTCCTCCTATATATTCTCTCCATGGACTAATTTTTCAATAAACGTAACGAGGTCGGTTTCGTCGCGGCTGCTGACGAGAATGAGCTCGCTGATAAGAATCTGTTTTGCGTTCATCAGCATCTTTTTTTCACCGGACGAAAGCTTCTTGACACGGTCCGCGCGCATCAGGTTGCGGACCACCTCACAGACGCATTTCAGGTCACCGGTCTTCAGCTTATCCATATTATCGCGGTAGCGCCGGTTCCAGTTACCGGACATCTCGGTCGAATCGCCGCGCAGCGCTATCTCGACCACCCGCAACTGCCTTTTATCGATGATCTCCCGCACGCCCACACAATCGGTGGAGTCACACGGTATCATTATTTTCATATCGCCGACGGGTATGCGCAATATGTAGTACTCACGCAGCTCGCCGAGTATCTGCTTTTCCTCTATAGCCTCAATAATGCCTGCGCCGTGCATCGGATAGACGATCCTGTCGCCGATTGAAAACATAACCACCTCTGATATTCCTGTTTTTTCTATACATATAGTATACCGCCAATGGCGCGTCCCGTCAAGGAACGAGGCGCGGCTTGTCACCCGCGGGCAGCGAACGGCGATCCGAAATCCCACAGACGGAAGAACTGGCATGCGTGCAGTTGTCATTGCGGGCAGCGAGCGGCGATCCGGAATCTCGCAGACAGAGGAACTGGCGTGCGTGTAATTGTCATCGCGGGCAGCGAGCTTAGCAAGTGTGATATAGAATCCCGTAGACGGAAGTATTGGCGTGCGTAGAGTTGTCATTGCGGGCAGCGAGCTTAGCAAGCGTGATACAGAATCCCGTAGACGGAAGTATTGGCATGCGTGCAGTTGTCATTGCGGGCTTGATCCGGAATCCCCCGGACAGAGGAATCGGCGCAAATGTTCGGGTCATTGCGAGGAGCGTCAGCGACGAAGCAATCTAGTTTTTCATAAAATTCTCTGGGCGCATGGGGCTTACGCCCCCGGGCTATGCGGGGCTCCGCTTCGCTTCGGCCGACGGCACGGGATGAATGCTCGCGTCGCGTTTTCTCTCGTTTCGTTCAGCGCTTATGCGAGAAACGGGGGCGTCGTAGAGGTGCGGGCGGGACGCGGGCTTTTCTCGCACAGGGGATGACCGATGGCAAAGAAATGACGCTTATGCTCTGCCCCATTTCGCGCTGATTGGTGGTGGTATGGCAACGGGGACGCCGGTGTGAGGATGGCCGGGTCGGATTCTTTTCTCGCATAGGTACCGCGGCTGTGACCACAATGAAAGATTTTTCGGCGGCGGCACGGAATGGCGCGTATGTCCCGCGCAAGGGATAGCAGCGAAAATGCCGCGGACTATGCTCGCACAGATACCTCGGTCAGGGGGATTGCCTGTTTTACGCGGCTTTAGCCGCAAGGTAAAACAGGACAGCGAAGCGAGCAACGCGAGCGGAGGAGTGAGCACAGCGAACGTTCCGGGGCAAGCCCGGAATGACAGCGATAGTATGAGCGGCATTGCAGCGTATAGCCCGGTGGGGCTGTCTTCGCGTAATTAAAGACGATCCGAAATTGTTAAACTTTTAACAATTGGGTCGCCCATTCATGTCGCGGGCAGCCCCATGCGCCCCAAGCCTCATGCGCTTACCGAGAACTTTTCGCGATTACCGGGCACGAGATTTCGACGATTACCGCGCGCTAAAAATCAAACACCATCGAGGCGGCGCAGTAGACGAGTATAAGCGCCATAACAATGTTGAACGGCCGGTAGTATTTCCGCAGGAATTTTTGGAACAGGCCGCCCGCCGCAGCCCACGTCAGGCATCCCGCCGTGCCGATCAGGGTCATCACCGCCGCGTGGAAAAAGAGCGGGAGCAGGCGCGATTCGTGCGGCAGGATATAGCCGGTGTAGACCGTGATCGAATAGAGGATTATTTTCATATTGACGAATTGCAGCAGGAAGCCCTTCCAGAACGACATCTGCCGGTTCTCGTTCTTTTCCGGCTTGGTGAGCGCGATATGGATCGCGAGATACACGATATAGACCGCGCCGACGTATTTGAGCACGCCCGTGACTGCGGGCAAATACCGCGCCAGTTCGTAACAAAAGAGCCCGCACGCGATCATCACGCACAAAAACCCGGCGGTAATTCCCACCACAATGCCCTTCCCCCTGCGCCATCCCCTCTGGCTGATCGCGTAGAGCGCCACGATGTTGTTCGGGCCCGGCGTAAAGGCCGTGACCACCGCGTACAGTACATATGACATCACTATTGAAAAAAACACTTGCATTCACCCTCTCTTATACCTATAATACAACCGTAAGACAGTTTTGGCAAATTGAAACTATGAAATACTTACTTCAATAGTTTTGAAGTGTTGGGCGAAAGGAGTTCGTAAGAATTGTAACGAAATGAGGATTACATACAGCGGGCGTAAACGAGTATGGCTTACATGAAATCTGATTTGTAGGGATATGTTTCCATAATATTTCACGAAGCTGATTTCATTACAAACCTCGTGCTTCGCTGCTGCTTATAGGGGCGCATGGGGCTGTCTTTAAGTAAATAAGAGGGCTTGATTGTTAAAATTTTAACGACAGACATTATAAAGGCGAAGAAACAGCCCCATGCGCCCGCGTTACTGACCGTAAAACAACAAATTGCTTTCACCGAAAACAAGGAGGCGCACGCACATGGATCTGAAATATCTGCACACATTCCGCACGGTCGTTGAGGAAGGGAGTTTCTCGAAAGCCGCCGAACGCTTGAATTATACGCAGTCGACGATCACCTTCCACATCGGCCGGCTCGAGCGGGAACTGTCCGCCAGCCTTTTCGAGAAAATCGGCAGGCGGATGGTGCTGACGAAGGCGGGCGAGCAGCTTCTTCCGTATGTGAACGAGGTGCTGCATTCCGTCGAACGGCTCCGGTGCTTCGGCGACGACCTCGCGGAATGCCGCGGCGACGTGCGCATCGGCGTCGGCGAAACGCTGCTCTGCTATCATCTTCCCGCGGTCTTAAAGGAGTTTCAGCGGCGCGCGCCCGAGGCGCGGTTGTTTCTGCGCTCGATGAATTGTTACGATATTCGGGACGAGCTTATAAGCGGCGCCTTGGATTTGGGCGTGTTTTATAAGGACGTCGGCGGTTTCGGCGCAAACCTCGCGGCCGCTCCTTTTGGGACGTACCCGCTCGCCCTGGTTGCCTCGCCGGAAACGAAGCGCCGCTATCCCGATTTCATCTCGCCCGGTCAGCGGCTCCCCGTCCCCTTTATTATCAATGAGCCGAATTGCGTCTTCCGGCAAATTTTCGAGAAATACCTGCGCGCGAAGTCGATTTTGCTCGACCATACGATCGAACTCTGGAGCATCCCGACGATCAAGAATCTCGTGCAAAGCGACGTTGGCGTGTCCTTTCTTCCCCGCTTTGCGGTGCGCGAGGAACTTGCCGCCGGTAAACTGGTCGAGATCGCGACGGAAATCGCTGATCCGGCTATCACCGCGGTCTGCGGTCACCATAAAAACAAATGGCTCAGCCCGCTGATGCGGCTGTTTATCGAACTTTGCGGAGGGACGGCACGGGGTGGGAGCTTGCGTTGAAGTTCGGTTCTCGCGTGTTTTGCGTTTATGCGGAAAACGGGTACGCCGCGTAAATGGTGAACGCTCGTTTACCTTTCTCGCTCTTCCCGCGCAAGGGATAGGAGGGGTGCGCAGCAGCCGCGAAGCGGCCGGAGCCCCGGATAGCCCGGTGGGGCACGGGGAAATAAGAAGACGTTTTTTGTGATTGCTCGCGCGTAGAATTGTCCCGCGATTAGTGTTGAGTGCCCCATGCGCCCACAATAAAATTGCGAGCGCAGCAAAACGACGTTCGCTCACTCCCGCTTATCGGCTTTGCCATAGGCCGCCGACCTGCCGCCGCCGATTTTTATCACGTATCCCGCCTTGACGAGCGCGGTCAGGGTGCGCTCCACCGTAACCTGACTGATGTCCGGGCACGTCTCCATAATCTCGCGTTTGGTGATCGTGCCGATTTTCCGGTCAATGACCGCTTTGATACGCTCGGGCTTCGACAGTCCGCGAGGAATGAGATATTCGACCCGCTCCTCAAATTCATGGGAGGCTTTTTGCAAAATGCCGAGGTAATAGCGGATAAACGGCGCGTAGTCGTTTTGATTTTCGTGCCACCCCGCCGAACTGTCCCGCAGTACGTCGTAATAGGTATCCTTGCTGTTCTCTATCAGCTTTTCAAGGCTGATATACTTGCCGACGATGTATCCGGCGCGGTAGAGCAACAGCAACGTCAAAAGGCGGCTCATGCGCCCATTGCCGTCATTGAACGGGTGGATGCAGAGAAAATCCAAAATAAACATCGGGATAAGCAAGAGCGGATCATGCTCATTTTTCTCCAAACTCTCGGCGAACGCGCCACAGAGATCCTCCATCGCGTCGGCGGTCAGATAGGCGGGAACCGGCTGAAAACGGACGGTTTGATTCCCCTCCGCGTCGGTTTCGGCAATGAAATTATCGGCGTTCTTATACGAGCCGCCGATGGAGCTTTTGGAGAATGAATAGAGCTGTCGGTGCAGTTGCAAAATGATGTTCGGGCGCGGATAAATGTAGTCATAACTCTCATGAATGGTCGCGAGAACGTCGCGGTAGCCCGCTATCTCCTGCTCCGTGCGGCCGATGGGCGCGGACTTATCCCGCACCAGCTCTGTCAAACGCCGGTCGGTGGTATGGATGCCCTCGATGGCGTTGGACGCGCCCGTGCTCTGGATCTTCGCGATCTCCATCAGCGTCGTCAGCACGTCTGCGTGGGCCTCGATGTACAGCTCCTGCTTGCCCTTATGCTCGTGGATAGAGGTCAGCATCCCCACAATATCGGGCGAGAGCACGGCGCCTGGAATATTCTCAAAATCAAATCGCTTCATTGGCAATCTCCTTCATGAATTTTTAATCTACGTCATTATACCCCGAAATGACGGAGAAAACAAATTTGTGAGGGAGAATAGCGTATATATTTTTGAAAAGAGGGGGAGGGGCCGCACGTTGCCATGCGACCCCACAAACACTAATAGATATATGCTTAATTTGGTTTATCGGCTTCGCCACGCGAACTGCTCTGGTCCGCGGCGTTGAAGCGCTCTCATCAGCGAGCCGATACTGCGCAGATTGCGAAAGCTCCCGGCTTGCTGCCGCCCACCCTTGCGAACCACTGCCCTTACCGCGCCGCTACGCTGCGCTGCACGGCAACCCGCCGTCCTGAGCCGTCAAAGCGGTAGGACATCGTGCCGATCCTGAGCGTTTCAGATGCCGCCATAATGCCGCCCTCTTTCAGGTAATACCAGCTTCCGCCGTAAGAGAGCCATTTGTTCTCCGGCATCGTCCCACTCTCGCGCAGATAGTACCAGTTATTCCCATAATAGATCCACATATCGGAGGCCATCATGCCATTATCCGTAAGATAGTACCAATTTTCCTTGTACAAGAGCCACCGGTGCGTAAACATCGCGCCGTTGCCGGTAAAGTAGTACCACACGCCCCGGTCGTAGAGCCAGCCGATCTTCATCGCGCCGTTGCCAGTCAGATAGTACATCACGCCGTCGTCATAGAGCCACTCGGCCACCGCCATTACGCCGTCTTCATGCAGATAATACCACGCGCCGTCGATCCACTGCCAGCCGGTCAAGGGCTGACCGTCCGCGCCCAAAAGGTACCATTTGCCATCGTCGTAGACCCAGCCGGGAGCGTTATTTTTGTAGGCCGCGGTAACGGTGACCGCGCCCCCGGGCATGGTAAAGGTGGTTGTGGCGCTCTTTGCGTCAGCAAACGTCCCGCCGCCGCTTGTTCGCCAGCCGTCAAATACTTGCCCGCTTTCGGCCGCGTTTGCTGTAATTCTCACCCGCTCGCCCGCCTGGTACCGTCCCGATCCCGTGCCACCGACCACCGTCAGGGCGTAGGTTTCGGGCTGAGGCGGCGCTGCGGTCGGCTTATAGAAACTCACCGTTTTCGTTTCGTCTATGCGGTAACTGTACGCGTCAATCGTCCAGTCCTTGAAGATGACCGTAAGCTGCGTGCCGTTTGCGACCGAATCCTGCGCGGTGATCGGGATAAGCCACGCGGCGCTGCCGCCAGAGGTATCCGGGTCTTGCGGCTGCGGGGTTTCTCCGGTAATGCTGTCCGGCAGCGTGTAAGCGCCCGTTATGCCCTTGACTTTGGAGACAAAGGTCATGAGGATGCCGGTGGTCAGCGTTTTGCCGTCCGCGCCGCCCTGCTGCTCCACGCTGACCGTCAGCGGCGTCGTTACCTGAACAGCGGTGTACATCGCCTTGTTCCCGGACGCGTCCGCTGCGATCACGTTAAAGAAGTAGGAAGTATTGGCGGTAAGGTTCTTAATATCAAGCGTGCCGATATCCAACGTTCCGCCGGTATTGACGAGCGATGTCTTCTCCGCGTCTTCCCAATTTTCAATCGTCGTCAGATCGTCTGTATCCGACTGATACTGATAGACGTAATATCTCAGGCCGGATTGCGGCGTTATCTCGTCTTCCGCTTTCGCCCAGCTCAGGGTAACGCCCGCAGCGGTCAGATCCGATGATGTAATGGTTTGATTGCCCACGACTGGCGGGGTCGTTTCCTCGCTGATCTGCAACGTAAAGCTGACATCTATGGCGTCATTGTATTTGCCGTCGCCTTCTTTGCTCAGCGTAATTAAAGTGCTGCCCGCTTTAACGAAGGTGACGGTCGCGCCCACGTTTTTCTCGCCCGATGGCGCGATCGTCGCGACATCTTCACTGCCGCTTGTCCACACGTAATCCGCGGAGGAACTGCCGCCGCCTGCGGTCAGCGTAAGCGTCCCGTCCTCGCGCGGTTTGGGCACGGTCGAGCTATTCGTAACCGGAATTTCGCCGTCTTTTATCGTAAGGACTGCTTGATCCGCCTTGCTGACCGGTATCTTTGCCTCGCCGTCAAGCGCAGTGTAATTTGTGTCGTCGGTCGGCGTAAAGGTGACGTCATAGCCGTAGCCCTCAGCATTGAGCGTAGTGTCGCTCTGCCCCGGTACGGCCCCTTGCTCAACGCTCTGTGCCCACGCGGTGCTGCCCGCAAGAGGCTCGCCATCCACATCAAGCGCGATTCCGGAGAGCGTAGCATCTTGCACTGTCTGCCCGTACGTTATGCCCGTGGCGGCCGGTGAGCCTGCTTTCCACGTCGGCGCAGCCTTGGTGATATCCGCGGTAACGCCCTGTGGCAGCGCGGTGATCTCGTAAGAGCCCGCCTTCGTGCCGCTCAGCGTAAAGCCCGCAAAGGTGATAGCTTTGCCGTTTGCCACGTTTTGCGGGTTCGCGCCGGTAAAGGTCGCGGTCGCGCCGGTGTAATCTATCGCCACATCGTCATTTTGGATAAAATCGGTCGTCCCGAACGTGCCGTTAATGGTCCAGCTCGTGCCGCCGCCCTTGGCTTTTATCGGGGCGTTCGCCGTCCCGTCATAGACCTTTGTGTCCGGATTCTCGTTGTCTTTTGCATAGGTAATGGTAACGGAACGCTTGGCTACGGTCAGCGTCAGGCTTGCGCTCGCAGCCGAAGCCGCATAGTTGCCGTCGCCGTTTTTGCTCAGCGTAATATTCGCGCTTCCGGCTTTCAGAATGGTAATGGTCGCGGTTCCGTCTTCGTTATCGGTAACCGTTACAACGTTTTCATTATCCGCAGTGTCCCAGACGTAATCTCCCGCGCCGCTGCCGCCCGAGGCCGTCAGCGTAAAGCTCTCGTCGCCGTAGGTCTTGCCGAGTTTATTTTCGGGTCTCGCCTGGCTCGAGCTGTCCTTTATCGCAAGCGCGCCCTGCGCCGCCTGAGTGACGGTGTAGGATTGCTGGTTCTCGCTGGTCTGGTAATCATTATCGCCCGAGTAGGCGGCTTTCAGCGTATGGCTGCCCGCAGCCAGCGTTTTGCCGCTGACCATAAACGTCGCTTTTCCAAAGCCATCGATGTTGCCGGTTCCAAGCGATTGATCCCCGCTGCCGGTAACGTCATAGAACGTCACCGAGCCGGCCGGTGTATGGCCCTCCGCGCCGCTGAGCGTTGCCGTCAGCGTAATGGGCGTTTCATAATCGGCCGCCCCGGAAGCCGGCTCGAATGTCAGAGCCACGCTGCTCGCCGCTTTCGTTACGCCAAGCGTCAGGACGCTTGCATCAGGTGCGGCATTTCCCTCATTCGCCTGATATTCCTTGCCCTGAGGGTTATAGCTGACCGTCAGAGTATACGGCGCGCCGCTGGTCAAGGTGTTCAAATAGCCCGGTTTCAGCGTCAGGGTTCCGCTGCCATCGACCGTGTAGTCCTGCGAAGCGGTCAGCGTATAGGTGCTGGTGGTATTGACCACGGAAGCCACGGTATTGCCATTCAAGGTCAGCGCCTGCGTAATGTCCGCCGTTCCAAAGTGCGTAAAGCTCAGGCTTGCCGTTTCCGGCCCGCTGTTCTGATAGTAGACAATGCCGTCGCTATTTATGATCGTTACATTCCCGGCGGTATCGGTTACGCGCACAAGGACGTAATAGGTCCCGTAATCTGATAGCGTGATATCGCCCGAAGTCCACGTCGTCCAGCCCGTATCTGAGGCTTTCGCCGCCGCTTCGTCCGCGAACGGGAACGTCCCGCTATTATCTATCAGATATTCCGTTTTCGCGACGCCGGAGCCCGCGTCAGAGCTGCCGATGCTAACGTTCGGCTGCTCGGTATAGAAGCGCGTAAAGCCGGCCTCCTTATTAAACGCGTTATACGTGACGCTCTTGATCAGTGCGGAAGCTGCCGGCGCGGTAATATCGTAGCCGATGGTCGCCGTGTTTTCCGTCTCGGTATTGCCGTCCGCGTCCACCGACCAGTATCCTATGGTATTCTCGCCTTCCGCGGAAAGCGTAAAGGGCTCGGTGTATTCGGTCTGGTCGCCGCCACCGATCTTGTAGTAGGTCTTACTAACCTGGCCGTCTCCGTCCTCTTTCGTTATATCGCTATCCTCAGCGCTCAGCGTGATCTGCCCGCCCGCTTTTATCCACGAGCCGTCCTCCGGCGTAATGGTCGTTTCGGGAGCCACGCCGTCGGTATAGTTCGCCTGCACCGTGAGCGGATATGCCGGCATGGTGAGAACGCCCGAACTGGCCTGCGGCAAGGTTATGGCCGCGCCGTCTGTTTGCGTCCATTCCTTAAACTTGTAGCCCGCGCTTGCATCTCCCGCCGTTATCGTGACCTGTCCGCCGGCGGGATAGCAGCCGTCGCTGGTGCCGCTGCCTGCGGCGGTCGGGAGATCTTCGCTGCCCGCGCCTTTGGCAAGCGTCAGCTTATATGTCGCCGTAATGCCGCTGACCGTGACTTTTGCCGCCGCGACTGAGCCGTCCGCAAAGAATACGAGCAGCTTGTAGGCGCCGTTCTCCCGCGTCCAGTCCTCGTTCAGCGTCAATTTTAGCTGATCGGAAATACTGACGGAATGCGCCGTATCGTCCGTAAAGGTAAAGTTTTTCTGCCCGTTGCCCGCTACGGTATATTTCTCCGTGTCAAGCTCGGTAAACGTATCATTATTCGCGCCGCTCAGCATCACCTTGCTGACCGCATTAGAGCTGTATTCCGCGCTCGTTGCAAGGGCAAGCGCGTTCGAGACGTAGGTCGTTCCCGCGTAGGTTATATCCGACAGCGTCTGGTAGGCGTTCGCGTCCGTCAGGTAATTGGAGCCGCTCTCGTCCAGTATATAGCGCACGCCGCTCAGATCCGTCCCTTTCGTTATGCCGCCGGAGACCGCTTCGGCTTCGATAGCGAAGCCCGGCAGAGAGACCTTTACGCCGCCGTCAGCGATGGTCTCAAAGCCGCCGTCCAGCGTAAACAGCACCCGCCATGTCCATGCGTATTCTGTTCCTTCTTTCGTTTCGTTATTGATCGTAACCGGCACGACCTGCTTGATATTCAGGCCGGAAAGCTCCGTTCCGCTATCGTTCGTGATCTTGATAGGTCCGGTGTACGAGCCGCCGCCAAGATACAGCAGGCCGCCCTCGCCCGCGATAACCGGCCGGTAATCCTTGCTGCCGTCGGGCTTTTTCAGCGTAAACTGCAGCGCGCCCGTCGAGTAGCCGCCCGGCAGGGTGATCGTCTGTGCCGTTTCGATCGCGCGGGCAACTTCAAGCGTATCCAGCGTCTTTGTTACCGTATTACCGGATGTGCTGATCTGCAGCGCGTAGGCAGTCTGGTTCAGGCTTATCGTAACGGTGATATCATCGCCGCTCTTTGCCTCCGGTTTCGGCGTAATGCCGATGCTGTACGTACTTCCATCCGAGGATTTGAAGTTCGCGCCGGATTTCTGCGCCGCGCCCGTGACCGCAACGTCGTTCCACTGAAGCCCGCTCGCGATCGGGTATTTGAAGGTCAGCGTCAGCGTATCGGATACGCCGCCCTCGCCGGTGATAACGGCCGTCTTATACTCCGCTTTCGGCTGGACGCTCAACGTAACGTCCTGCGTCTGCGGGTTCGTTTCGTCATTATACGTGATCTTTATCCGCTCGTTAAAGCTGACCGGAGCCGCCTGCGAGGAGCCGAGGCCGCCTGCGGGCTGCACAAACCACTTGCCGCTTTCATCGCCTTTTGTAAGCGTAAAGGAAGTCTGTCCGCTGTTTACCCATTCCATAGCCTGCACCGCAGATGCATCAGCGACATGGACTTCCAGCGGCGTGA
>JAISEX010000133.1 GCA_031263875.1 Eubacteriales Family XIII. Incertae Sedis bacterium
GATATTCGAGTCGTGGCGGCGCAGCAAAAATTCCGGCGTATCGCCCTTTGAAGTCGCGAACACCATTCTCGAGGACGACGATCTCGCCCGGATATTGAAGGTCAATGATGCCCTGGTGACGGTCGCGCATTCCTACGTGAAAAACCTCTACACCTTTCTGGAGAACTCCAATTTCGTTATCGCGCTGACGGAGCGTGACGGCTACGTGCTCGACATCGTCGGCCGCAAGGGTATGATCGGGGAACGCACACGGAAGAGCTCGCTCGTTATCGGATGCAGCAGAAGCGAAACGTATTCGGGGACGTGCGGCATCGGCACCTGCCTCACGCTCGACAGGCCGATCCAGATATGGGGCGCCGAACATTATATCCAGCCGCACCACACCTACGTCTGTTCCGCCGCGCCCATTCACGGCGAGGACGGTTCCATTATCGCGACCATCGACGTTATCGGGCCGGTCGACAACGTGACGGTGCATACGCTCGCCATGGTCTGCGCGGCCGCGGACGGCATCGAAAAGGAGCTCAAGATGCGGCGCGCTTACGATGAGATACGCATGCTGAACGGCAAGCTCGTTACGACGCTGCAGACCTTGTCGCAGGGCATTATCATGATCGACAACGAGGGCGTTATTACGCAGTCCAACAACAGCGCCAGCGACGTTCTGAAATTACCGAACCGCGATATCACCGGCTCCAACATCAAGGACGTTCTCGATTTCGCGACGACCACCTGCGATATATTCTCGTTGAACCGCAATACGTGGCACCGCGAGATGCACGTCACAAATTCCATCGGCATACCGCTGTATCTGTCCCTCAGTTCCTCCATTCTCAAGGACGCGAACGGCGAGAAGATCTCCACGGTGCTCGTCCTTGAAAACCGCACGCGTTTCAAGAAGGCCGCGACAAAGATGAGCGGCTTTACCGCGAAGTACAACTTCGATGAAATTATCGGGAATTCCGAAGCCATCAAGGAGATCAAGCAGTTTGGCATGCTCGCGGCGCAAAGCGATTCAAACGTGCTGATCCTCGGCGAGAGCGGCACGGGCAAGGAGCTTCTTGCGCAATCCATACACAACGCGAGCCTGCGGCCCGACGCGCCGTTTATCGCCATCAACTGCGGCTCGCTGCCGCGGAGCCTTGTCGAAAGCGAACTGTTCGGGTACGAAGCGGGTTCTTTTACCGGTGCTAACAAGGACGGTTATCCCGGCAAGTTTGAGCTTGCGGACGGCGGCACGCTGTTCCTCGACGAAATCGGCGATATGCCGATAGACATTCAGGCGACGCTGCTGCGCGTCCTGCAGACGAAGGAGATCGTGCGCATCGGCGGCAAGACTTCCAAACGCGTGAACGTCCGCATTATCGCCGCGACGAACGTGGATATCGCGGAATATATCGAGAGCAAGCGTTTTCGGAAAGACCTTTTTTACCGGCTGAACGTGCTGACTTTCCGCATGCCTCCGCTGCGGAACCGGCGCGACGACATTGAACTGCTTCTCGATCAGTTCATCTATACGTACAACCGGCGGATGAACCTCAACGTGAATGGCTTCACGCCGACGGCCATGCGTTACATTATGGAATACGATTGGCCGGGCAATATACGGGAACTCGAAAACATGGTAGAACGCGCTATGAACTTGACCACCGACGACTTTCTGACGGAGCGGGAACTCGGTCACGAGATCCTGATGAACAACGCCATTATCGACTCGAATATGGCCTTTGCGCCGTCGCCGTTTCTGCGCCCCTTCCCCGGTGAGGCGGCCGGAAACAACCGGGAGGAAGAAGCGATCCGCCGGGCCCTCGTCGCCGTCAAGGGCAACGTTACGAAGGCGGCGGGGATCGTCGGCATCCCGAAACGGACCATGTACCGCCGCATCGACCAATATAATATCAACCTGATGGAGTTTCGCGCGTAATGTGGAGCGGACTTATCAGCGTCGCGGTCATTCTGATCATTTTCGTCGTCGGTTTTCTCTTTCATTACCGCCGGTGGTGGCCGGAAAGCACTCCCGCCGGTCTCTCCGCCGTCGTGGTCCGCATTTCGGCGCCCTGCCTCGCCGTGACGAGCATCGTAACCGGATTCACGCGGGAACTGCTGCGGGATTCGCTCGTGCTGCTTATTATCGCGGCCCTGCACATCCTTGCGTTGCTCGCGCTCGGAAAACTGCTCGCGCGACTGCTGAAACTGCGCGACGGGAAGCGGACGGTCTTCGAGGTGACGTTCACCTACTCAAACGTTATCTTCGTCGGGCTGCCGATCAACCAGATCGTCTTTGGCGAAAAGGGCTTGCCCTTTCTGTTCGCGTACTATATCGTGATTCTCGCGGCGTTCTGGAGCCTCGGCGTAGCGCAGATCGCGGCGGCGGGAAGGACGGCGGACGGCCCGATCCTGCCGGTAAAGAGCGAGGGGCTCAAAAGCGAACGGCACGGCGAGAAGGAAAGTTGCGGAGAAAGTTATGGGGAAAAGGGCCCAGATTCCATCAAATCTCATAAATGGGAATATGGCATAAATCCGGATCGCGGCTTGCGTAAACTCATTGCACGCGTGCTAAAGACCGCCGATCCCCGCGTTCGGTTAGCGAAACTCCGCATAACGTCCTGTGGGCTCGCTTCGCGCGTTATGAAGATATTCAACCCCGGATTTATTGGCGTCATTATCGGCTACGCGCTTGTCGAGGCGGGGCTGAAACTGCCCGAGGCGCTGGACCTGGCGATGGGCTATCTGGGTAGCCTTACGGTGCCGCTCTCCCTGCTCGTTATCGGCGCGAACCTGACCATCTTCGCGAAGGGCATCCCGAAAATCACGCTCGACGAAATCGTGATTATGCTCGGCAAATTCGTTATCAGTCCGCTTATTATGCTCGGTCTGCTGCTGGCCTTCGGCGTCAGCGGATTGCCGTTCTTCGTGCTTATCCTCTCGTCGTCGATGCCGTGCCATATGCAGACGTCCATCCTCGCGCAGCACTACGATGTGGAAGGCGGGTACGCAGCGAAGCTCGTGGGACTGTCGACGCTCCTGTCCATCGTTACGATCCCGGCGTATGTGGCGGGGATCTATCATTTTATGTGAAAGGTGACGGCAGAGGCAGAATGCTCGCGTAATGTTCGGTCTCGTTTCCTTTTGGCGCTTATGTGGGAAACGGGGACGCCGGAGGAAGGACGGGCGTGTCGGGCTCTTTACTCGCATAGGGAGCGAGGCGTCAGCCGAGCGAGGCGCAAGGGATAGGAGGGGTGCGGCAGCAGCCCCGCGTAGCGGGGCCGGAGCGAAGCGCAGCCCCGGATAGCCCGGTGGGGCTGTCTTATCGTATTTGAGATTTTCGCATTGTTAAAACCTTAACAATTTAGCCGCCTCATTTATTTCAGGACAGTCCCATGCGCCCGCAAAAACACTCCCACCGGGTAAAGATGAAAACAGCGGATTCGGAGCGTTTTTCTCCGCAGGAAATGCGGCCGCTTAGCAGTGGATCGCGTGCTCTTCCGCCGCGTGAACGGCCTCCTGGATCGCTTCCGAAACCGTCGGATGGGGGTGGACCGCCGTGGATATCTCGTGGGTCGTGGCCTCGGCCCGCATCGCCGTGACGATTTCCGCGATCATATCCGTGGCGTGGAGGCAGTAGAGGTGTACGCCGATGATCTCACCGTATTTTGCGTCCGCGATCACCTTCACTATGCCCCGGTCGTCGCCTTCTACCGTGGACTTGCCGTTCGCGGCAAGCGGGAATTTCCCGATTTTGATCCCTGCGTCGCCATAACGCGCGCGCGCCTCCGCTTCGGACAGGCCGACGGAAGCCGCCTCCGGTTTGATGTATATGGCGCTGGGGATGGCGTCGTACCGCATGACGCTGTCCATTCCCGCGATGTTTTCCGCCGCAACGATGCCCTCGGCCGATGCGGTATGGGCAAGCATGATCTTCCCGTTCACGTCGCCGATGGCGTAGATGTTCGGCACGGAGGTACGCATATGCTCGTCGGTCACGAGAGCGCCGCGATCCGTTCGGATGCCGACGGCTTCCGTATTCACGGTGATTTGCGGCGCCCGGCCCGTCGCGATGAGAACGCATTCCGCACTGACCGTGCCGGTCTTTCCGTCCTTCTCGAAGGTCACGGCGTTATTCTCCACGGTGGTAACTTTCGCGCTTGTGAAGATGTCGATGCCCTGCCCCGCCAGATCCTTTTCGATCATTGCCGCTATTTCCGCGTCGAGCGGCGGCAGAATGCAGTCGAGGAATTCCACGATCGTCACTTTTACGCCCGCGCCCGCGAGGAAATACGCAAACTCGACGCCGATAACGCCGCCCCCGATAATGACGATGTCCTTGGGCAGGCTGTCCAGTTCAAGCAGGGTATCGCTCGTCAGAACGACGTCCTGGCGAACCACGCCGGGTGGCAG
The DNA here is from genome assembly GCA_031263875.1 of Eubacteriales Family XIII. Incertae Sedis bacterium. Lineage (GTDB taxonomy): Bacteria > Bacillota > Clostridia > Peptostreptococcales > Anaerovoracaceae > JAITEX01. Next base: position 4,399 of record JAISEX010000133.1, read on the forward strand.
CCCCTTCACCTCCGAACCCGTCGCGATAATGATATGGCCCGTCGTATGCGGGCTGCCGGAAACCGTCACCGTATGCGTGTCCGCGATATCGGCTTCGCCGCCCAAAATTGCGACTCCGTTCTTTTTCAGCAGCGCCTCGACGCCACCGACAAGGCGTTTTATAATCTTCCCCTTGCGCGCCTGAATGCGCTTCATATCGAGGGCCGCAGACGACGCGTCAATTCCCGCAACGCCGAAGTTTGCGGCCTCGCGCACCTCGTTCAGGGCTTCCAGACTGCGCAGCAGGGTCTTTGTCGGAATGCAGCCCCGGTTCAGGCAGACGCCGCCAAAGTGATCCTTTTCGGCGACCGCCGTTCTGAGTCCGAGCTGCGCCGCGCGGATCGCCGCGACGTAACCGCCGGGGCCGCCGCCGATCACGATCACGTCGTAATCGTAGCCCGCATCCTGCGTTACCGTCTGCGCCGTTTGCGCGACGGGAGCCGCCGCTTCCGGGGCGAGAGCCGTATCCGCAACCGCGGGAACCACTTCCGCCTGCGAAACGCCCGCTCCGCCGAGCCGCGCCACGGCGTCGTCAAGCGCGGACGTAATGTCCTCATCCGCCCCCGCGATAATGGCGATAGGCAGCGTGACCGCCACCGTGTCGCCCTCCGCAATCAGCAGTTTCCTGACGACCCCGTCCTGCGTGACCTCCACATCGATGCTCGTCTTATCCGTTTCGAGCGAGAACAGCGCGTCGCCCTTGCTGACGGCGTCGCCCTCCTGCTTATACCACGTGATCAGTTTACCCTTATCCATATTGAAGCCAAGTTTTGGCATGACTACGATTTCCATATTCTCCTCCAATTCTGCTGGGCACCTCGCCCGCTCTGCTTGCCGCATAACAGGTGCGTCGCTCCGCTCCCGGCCCGCCTGTCTTACCTTACAGCTCGATCCGCTTTTCTCCGCGCCGCTTTGCGCCGGGACGAGCCGTAAAACTTTTCGCTCCTTGTAATCTCATTAGCGTTGCAACGAACTTAAAATTACATACAGCGAGCATCGACGATTATGGCTTACATTCAATCTGATGTGCGGTTTTGCGATTAATGTGTTTCTATAATATTACATCAAGCCAATTTCATTACAACTCTCTCTCGGGCGGTGAGATGATTCGCCTTTTATCGCCGCCGTTCAGATCAACAATTCGACCGGGCTTTCCAACAGCCGCTTCACCTCGCCCACGAACTGAGCGGCCAGCAGGCCGTCTATCAGGCGGTGATCCACCGACAACGTAATATTCATCAGCGGGCGTATCTCTATACTCTTGCCGCCGCCGGCGTCCGTCACGACAGCGGGTTCGTCCTTCGTCGCGCTGACCGCGAGGATGCCAACCTCGGGCGGGTTGATGATCGCCGTAAAGTTCTCGATGCCGAACATGCCGAGGTTCGAGATCGTAAACGTCCCGCCCTGATACTCGTCGGGCGCGAGCTTGCCGTCGCGCGCCCGCTCGAACAGCGGAGCCGCGGTCTTCGAGAGCTCCACGACCGAGAGATCCTGCGCGTTTCTGATGACCGGCACGATCAACCCCGTGGGGGACGCGACGGCGATGCCGAGATTGACGTTCGCGTACTGCTCGATGACATCGCCCGCGAGCGACGCGTTCATCTCCGGGTACTTCTGCAGCGCAAGCACGACGGCCCGCGCGACGTAGTCCGTCACGGAGGTCTTTTTCTCCTGCTTTGCATTGATGAGCGCACGTAACGGCAGCAGTTCATTCAAGTCCACCTTCTGCGTAAAATAAAGATGGGGCGCGGTGAATTTGCTCTCGGCAAGGCGCGTTCCGATAATTTTGCGCACGCCGTCATAGGGGATTTCCCCGGCGATCCTCTTGCCGCCGGGCGTTTCGGATAATTGCTCACGTGAACTGTCCGAAGCGGGAGCGTGTGCCTCCGCAACGCTCTGCGCCGCCAGTACGTCGTTCTTCGTGATCTTCCGGCCATCCGCCGCCGGAATGCCGGAAAGTGAAATGCCCTCGGCCCTCGCGATGGCGCGGGCGAGCGGCGTGGCGCGCACATCCGGGCTCGCCCCGCCTTCTTCGCTATCGAGCCAGATCAGGATATCGGATTCACTCACGCCGCCCCCATATCCCGTCCCCGTTATATTCAGCGCTTCGATGTTCACGCCCCGCCCTGCGGCGAGGCGCCGCGCCCGCGGCGTTATTTTCTGCTTGTCCGCCATATTCGTCCCTCCTTACGCCGTAGGCGCGACCAGCGCCCGAGCTTTTTCGAGAATTTTATCCTCGGACGGGATAATCGGAAATTCGAGCGCCGGGCTAAACGGCAGCGGAACGTTCGGCGTCGCAATGCGCGCAATGGGCGCGTCGAGCCAGTAAAAGACGTCCTCCATCACGTTCGCCGCAATTTCCGCGCCGATGCCGCACCGCTCGTAGGCTTCGTCCGCGATAAGCAGCCGCCCCGTCTTCTTGACGGAAGCGATAATCGTTTCCCTATCGAGCGGCACGACGCTCCGCAGATCGACGATCTCGCATGAAATGCCTTCCGCTTCAAGTTTTTCCGCGGCCTTCAGCGCCTTCATCACGAGCGACGACGTCGCAACGATGGTGATATCCTCGCCCGCCCGCTTAATATCCGCTTTTCCGATGGGTATCAGCTCGATGCCGTCGTCGATGTCAAACTTATTCGTGTATTCCATCTTGTGCTCGAAAAACACGACAGGATTATCGTCCCGGATCGCGGATTTCAGCAAACCTTTCGCTTCCTGCGCCGTGGAAGGCAGCACGACCTTCATGCCGGGAAACTGCGACACAATGGCCTGCATGCTCTGGGAATGCTGCGCGGCCGACGACCGGCCCGCTCCAATCGGCGCGCGGATAACCATGGGCACGGTCGCCTGCCCGCCCGACATATAACGGATTTTCGACATCTGGTTGATGACCTGATCCGCGGACACGAGCAGAAAGTCGGAAAACATCAGCTCCACGACAGGCCGCAGCCCCGTCAACGCCATTCCCACGCCCATGCCGACGAATCCCGCCTCCGATATGGGCGTGTCCTTGACGCGCAGGTCGCCATACTTCTCGTACAGCCCGACCGACGTCTTGAAATTACCGCCGATAAAGGCGACGTCTTCGCCGAGCAAAAGCACGTTTTCATCACGTTCCATTTCCTCGTCGAGCGCCTCCCGTATCGCATCTCTATACATAATTTCTCTCATTTAAATCCTCCTGTTACTATCATTTGGCTTTATGTCTCTGAAATGCGCGGCACGGCAAAAGCCTGCGGCTGCGCCTCTCAAGAGAGGTGTAACGAAATGAGCAACTTTCCATATTATGCTAAATAAATAATCGCACATCGGATTGCATTTAAGCCATAATCGTTTACACATGCTCTCTTTGATGTTAATTTCATTACAACGCTAATCCGTAAAGACATCGGTAAAGGCTTCCGATACGTCGGGATACGGACTGTCCACGGCAAACGTTACCGCCTCCTGGATCTCCGCTTCCACCGCGTTCTCCGCCTTCCGTATCGCGCTCTCGGCGATGCCCGAACCCAACATCTTTTTCCGGAACGCGGCGACGGGACAGCGCTTCATCCACTTCTCCTTTTCCTTCGTGTCCCTGCGGACCCGGTAATCGCCCGGATCGCCCACATGATGGCCCTGCCACCGGTAGGTCTTGTACTCGATGATCGTCGGGCCCTTGCCCGCGCGGGCGCGCTCGATCGCTTCGGCCGCCACCGCATAGACCGCCTCCACATCCATACCGTCGGCGACAGCGCCCGGAATCCCGTAACCTTTCGCCCGGTCGACAAGATCATTCGTATTCGTCACATCCCGAATATCCACGGATATGCCGTAGAGATTGTTTTCAATAATATAGACGCACGGGAGCTTCCACGCCGCGGCCATATTGACGCTCTCGTGAAACGTGCCTTCGTTCGTCGCCCCGTCCCCAAAGAATGAAACGGAAACCTGTTTCGTGCCCCGGTAGAGAGCCGCGTAAGCCGCGCCCGTCGCGATCGGGATCTCACCGCCGACAATGCCGTTCGCCCCGAGGATCCCCTTATCCATCGCCATAATATGCATGGAACCGCCCTTCCCATGACTGTAACCGCTTTTCTTCCCGAGAATTTCCGCCATCATCATGCCCGTGTTGGCTCCGCGCGCGACCAGATGCCCGTGCCCCCGGTGGGAACTTCCGATGTAATCGTCGTCGTTCAGCGCCGCGCACACACCCGTCGCGATGGCCTCCTCGCCGAGATACAGATGCGCGAGCCCCGGCATCATGCCCTTCTTATAGAATTCAAAGACCTCCTCCTCAAAACGCCTCATCTTGTACATCGTTTCGTAGACACCCTGATATTGTTTTTTAACCAGCTTTTTTGCCATACTGTTACCCTCCGTTTCTCCAGCTTTTATCTACTTCCATACCGCGTTGAAATTGCAACGCGTATTAACATTCACCATTCATTTATTTCGGGCGCATGGGGCGCTCTCAATGATTTTGTCACTCACCGCGGGACCATTCCACGCGCGGGTATGTACCAAAAACAACCCCTTATTTTTGAGCGCCCCACCGGGCTCTGCAGGGCTGCGCTGCGCCTGTTTTACGCGGCTTCAGCCGCAAGGTAAAACAGGACAGCGGAGCGAGCAACGCGAGCGGAGGAGTGAGCGCAGCGAACGTTGCTTCGGCCGCTTTGCGGCTGCTGCGCACCCCTCCGATCCCGTGCGCGGGACATGCGCGCCATTCCGTGCCGCCTCCATAAAATCTCTCATTGCGGACTTTGCCCGCAAGCCCTCTCATCGCCGTCATTCCGACATTGCTCTCAGACCATAACGGCACTCCGTGCCACGACGCCCGCAAACCTTTATGCCATCGTCATCATTCCGACCCACATCGGAGATATAACGGCTCCGCCTGCCATCACCATTACGAACCCACGCCATCCCCTACACCATCGCCGCTGCTGCGGACATGCGCCAGGACTGCAACGGCACACAGCTCCCCAAAAATAACAACATGCCGTTGGCGCTCCTCCGCTCACTTTGTTCGCTTCACTTCGTGTTTGCGCCGCAGACCGCAGAGCGGCGATGGTGCTTCGCCCGCCGACAGCATCCGTAAAATCGCGCCGGCGCGGTGGGGTTTATGGACGAAGAGGAGCGCAGACGCGTTCCTCTCTCGCCCCTTATTATTTGCTCCACCGATTAACTATTGCGCATCTTGGCGGCTATTTTGGTGCCCTGCTCGTTGCAAATCCTCGCAATACCACCAGTATTCCTACGTTTTGCGCCTAGCAGGACGCCAAACTAGCGCGCCAATTCAGTGCAACATTTAATCGGCGAAGCAATAAACGTCCGCAGCGTTATTGCCTATCGCCGCTCTTTTTCTTCTTGCCATACGTCAGCGCCATTATGCCATACACCAGCCCTACGCCGATGGAAAAGCACATCCATATAAGCTCCTTGTATTCGATTCCGCTAATCCACATATACCTTCCTCCTTATTCGTCAGCGTCTTCCTCAGGAATATCCTTGATGAAAATCTTCCCGAGGATGGCCGAAACAACCGTGATGCCGATAACGATCGCTGCCGCCTGAGTAAAAAATTCCCAAAAGAATCCATTTCCGTGCATATTGATTACCTCCTTTATGCTCCCGACTCAGCTTTTATCCGCTTCAGTTCTTTCTGTTCCTTAAAATAGCCGGGTTTACCGCCGGGCAGGGCCGCCGTCAGGATAACGCCGAGCACGATGGATACCGCGAGCGTGATATACGGGATCGGGATCTCGCCTATCGCCATGCGGAACGGCGTAAACGTCCACAGGATCACGAGCAGCCAGCTTACGATAAACACGATCAGCGCAGCCGTGCTGTTACGCTTCCAGAACAGCGCAAAGATGACGTTCCAGAAGATGGGCGCAAGCCACGCGAATGCCCAGTTCGCGCCGTTGATGATCTCCGGCTTATTCAGCGTCGCGAGAACCGCAACGATCGCGGACAGGAAGATAAAGATACGTGTCCACCGGTTTATCGCCTCCGCGCTCGCGTTCGGATTACGCCTGCTATAGATGTCGTTGACAAATATATTGCCCAGACCGAGCGTGGTGATCGCGAATGTGGACAGCACCGCCCCGAGGAACGCCGCGACGAGTATTCCAACGACCCATGCCGGCAGAATGTCGAGCAAAAGCGCAATGCCGGCCTGCTTCGC
>JAISEX010000267.1 GCA_031263875.1 Eubacteriales Family XIII. Incertae Sedis bacterium
GCGGTATCTTTTTTGCCTCCGGCAAAAAAGATACAAGCGAATAGCCCGGTGGGGCTGTTCTGGGGCCAAGGAAAAATATGGAAAACAGGCATGCGCGAGATTTTCAAAAAGACCCGTTACAAATAACCCATAAGGACAGCCCCATGCGCCCGCAAAGGCATTCGAACGGGGCGCAAAGCGGCGGCGAAGCGGTAAAGTCGCGGGAGGGATTTCCCGGTGAGATTCTTCACGAAAAATTTATTCGCAATTTTCACAATTTTATTGCGGAAAAGTGTTGACAATCATATTTTCGTAACGTATGCTTTAAGCACAGACGGCTATCTCTTATGGCGTACTCGCCTCCATGCCGCGTTGCGGCGCAAACAAGCTGCAGAGTTTGATGCGCGTCGCGGCCTCAGGAAGCATGAAGGCAAGCAGCATCTTATGCCGCGCGGTCTTTCCCGCGCTTTGCGTGAAACCGCGCATGACGGAAGTGAAACAGGTTTTGCGCTTGTTGACTAAAGAGGAGAACTCGTTGATGAGTCGGTTATTATATAGACTCAACGATAAAAAGCCGATAACGGAAACTCTGTTTATCGTCAGAGTATGCGCATCTCCCCGCGCAGGCTGATTCGCGCGTGACGCGAAAATCACGATCCATGATCCATCATTAATTTTGTGAGAGCTTTTATCCGAAACAGGCGGTGTGTGTAGCCATACCGGTGTCGGGTGATTCACGTATAAGTATTATCCCATTCGACCGTTCGGCGCAGCGGTGTGTTGTCCTACTTGTAGTGATGTTACCGGCCTGTGGATATTCCGGTCAACCGAAATATCCCGCGAGGCGTTATCGAGAGAGGAGCGTGATGTGGAACCTTATTTCAAATTATTCGCAAGAGGTGTCGATAAGAGTGCGTTCCGGTGTAACGCACGTGAGCGCGAGGCGGTAATGTCCGCTTTGGCATAAAGGAGAGGAAGAAAATGAAACAGAGAAAAATAATGGCGGTCATTTTGGCGTTGGCGGTAGCGTTTGCTCTCGCGCTGACGGCCTGCGGCGGCGATACATCTTCGGAGCCACAGTCGTCGGAGGAATCGCTGAACGAGGCGGCCGAAATCGCCCAGTCCGCATTGGATTACGGTGAGCAGAAGCAGACGGAGATCAAGGACGACGCGGTAAGCTCGAAGGACACGTTGACGTTCGCGGCTGTCGCCGATCCGGGCAAGATATCGCTCGACAGTCTGTTCGATATGACGCAGTATCCGTTCGCGACCGCGTGCGTCGAGTATTTTATCCGCTGGGATTTCAAGGAGGGCAAATTCTACTCTCCGGTCAGCACGTATGAGGTCGACGCGGATAATCTCGGCGTTACCTTCCATATTACGCCCGACATCAAGATGCACGACGGCGAAACATTCAAGGCGAGCGACCTCGTCGCGTCCATTGAGGCGCAGCGCAAGCACAGCGGTCTGGGGTGGCAGCTCGATTTCGTCGATCTCGAAAACTCAATAATCTCGGACGATTATACGATCGATATTCGCTTCAATACGATCAACGGCGTGTGGGAATCCAGCTTCTCGATGTTCACGGTTATCAGCGGCAAGGCGTATAACGAGATGAACGGCGATGAGAAATTCTATCAGGCGCCCGTCAGCCCGTCGCCGTATAAGGTGACGGAATGGGTGCCCGGCGATCATATCACGATTACGGCTTTTGAGGACTATTACCGCGGCGCTCCGCCTATCAAGACGATCACGATGAAGATCGTCAGCGATGAGGTGGCGGCGTTTATGGAATTGAAGAATGGGGATATCGACCTGTTCTGGAATCTCAGCGCGGAGCAGGTCAAGACCGTTTATTCAGAAAAGGACGATGGTCTGGAACTGCTCCTGACGGACAGCAATATCATCAATTATCTCGGCATGAATTCGGCCAATAAAGCGCTCTCGGATTTCCGTGTCAGGCAGGCGATCTATCTCGCGGTAAACCGCGACGATATTCTGCTCGGGGCCTTCGATGGATTGGCGTATCCGATCAACAGCATTATGACGAACGAGTCGATCGGGTATAACACTGACTTCGACACGAATTCGCCGTTCCCGAAGACGGATATCGAAAAGGCGAAAGCGTTGATGGCGGAAGCCGGTTACGGTGACGGCCTGACGCTGCGTATCCTCGCGGAATCGACGATCAACTTCCAGCTCGTAACGGAACAGCTCGCGGCGCAGCTCGGTGAGATCGGCATTAAGCTGGAACCGGAACTGACGGATTACGCGACGCAAAACGCGAAGCTCCACAGCGAGGATCTGAGCGGCTACGATCTGTATCTGTCATTCAGCCAGGCGTGCGACGAGTCGGTCGCGACGATCGACAACCCGATGCTGTACGGCATGTCGCATCCGGAACTTTCGGCTGACGGCTCCGGGGCGGGGATCCAGGCGATATGGGATGAGATCCGCGTTACGCCGGATATCACCAAGCGCGCCGGACTGTATCAGGATGCCCAAAAGTATTTCTTTGAAAAGGGCCTCTATTGGCTTCCGCTGAACGAAACGCAGAATTACGTCGGCGTCAGCGAAGACCTGACGGGATTCCGCTTCAACGGCAGTTTGATCTACTTTGAGGACGTCTACTGGCAATAACTCATGTATAAACCTTGTTTCGTACGCGCCTCCCTGCCGCAGAGCGGCGCAAACGGGCCGCGAAGCGCGTTGAAATTCCAATGCGCGCGGGGAGGGAGCTGCTGAAACAATGAGAGCTGTATGCTGAAGTCTTTCTTGCAATTCCGGACGCGGCCGCATTATCCGCGGCTGCGTTCGGTACCTGGTTTTAACTGTTACCGGAGGGGTTTCTGATGGTTATCTATATCATCAAACGTTTACTCTATATGATCCCCGTGCTGCTCGGCGTCTCGCTTTTGATTTTCACGGTACTGTATTTGACGCCGGGCGATCCGGCGGATATAATCCTGTCGCCGCAGACGCCGGAGGAGATACGCAGTACGTGGCGCGATCAGTTCGGATTGAACGATCCGTTTTTCGTCCAGTTTTTTGATTTTGTTACGGGCATCGTACTGCATTGGGATTGGGGGACGTCGCTCGTGAACGGCCAGCCGGTGACCGATGAGATAATGCTGCGTTTTCCCGCCACGTTTTTGCTCGCGTGCCTCACGACGGTTATCGCGGCGGTTATCGGGATCCTGCTCGGCGTTCTTGCCGCGAAACATCAGAATTCGTGGATCGATACGACGTCGTCCGTCGTCGGTATGATGGGCGTGTCGATGCCGCAGTTCTGGCTGGGGCTTTTGCTGATTATCTGGTTTGGGCTGAATTTGCAGTGGTTTCCCATTTCGGGTTTTTCCGGCCCGAAATATTGGGTCTTGCCGTCGATCGCTTTGGGAGTGCAGAACGCGGCGATATTGATGCGGTTTACGCGGACGAGTGTGCTGGATTGCATCCGGCAGGATTATGTGCGCACGGCGCGGGCGAAGGGGCAGGTTGAGCGCGTGATCACGTGGCACCATACGGTCAGAAACGCGCTGATACCGATTATCACGACGGTGGGCGGATTGTTCGGCGGAGCGCTTGGAAGCGCGATGGTCCTCGAGCAGATATTTTCGATCAACGGGCTCGGGCGGCTGATGGTGGACGCGATCGCGATGCGGAATTACCCGGTTATACGGGCTTCCGTGCTGATCCTCGCGGTGAGTTACAGCGTTATCTATCTCGTTCTCGATTTGCTCTACGCGGCCGTCGATCCGCGCATTAAGGCGGATTTCAAATCGGTTCCCGGAGCGCGGCTGCGGAAAGGGCATTTTTCGCGAAAGGTGAAGGCCCATGTATAATATGATAATTACGAAGCGGGAAACGGATGCTGCTCCTGAGGTGAAGCAGCGGAGCATGTTCCGCCAAACGGTGGACCGGCTGATCCGCAATAAATCCGCCGTTATCGGGTTCAGCCTGTTGACGATCATCGTGGCTCTGTGCCTGCTCGCGCCGGTGCTGGCTCCGGCGGGATTTAACGCGCAGGATCTGACCGCAAAATTCCAACCGCCGTCGCTGCGCCATCTGTGCGGCACGGACAATCTGGGGCGGGATATTTTCAGCCGCATACTATACGGCGGCCGGGTGTCGCTGTGGATCGGTTTCGCCTCGACGTTTTTCGCGGCGGCCGCCGGCA
>JAISEX010000274.1 GCA_031263875.1 Eubacteriales Family XIII. Incertae Sedis bacterium
ACCGTGCGCGGCAACGCGGGCAAAGCACCCTTCCCGCCCGTCCTTCCTACGGCGTCCCCGTTTCTCACGAACGCAACAAAAAGAACGGGAGAAAACCCGACGCGCACATCCTCCCCCTGCCGTCCCCACAATCCTCTCGCGAGATAAGCTCGGAATGACGGCACGGAGTTGATGCTTGCGTTGTTTTGTCATCTCGCACTTTTGGGGCGCTCATGTGATACAGCGCTTCGCCGTATAGGGGTGGATGTGTTACATAGTTTGCCCGCATAAGGGAGCGAGGCATGCCGAGCGACGCGCAAGGGATAGAAGCGAAAATCCCGCAGGCCGCCCGCCGGAATATTTGTTTACTTCGTTCACTTCGCTATTCTCTTTTACTCTGCTGCGCGATTTTGTGAAACGGACGGCCGAGGAATTGCAGCGAATAGCCCGGTGGGGCTGTGCGGCAGATTATATTTAAAGAGAATAATTGTTAAACTTTTAACGATCGGATCATCTCATCCATTTTAGGACAGCCCCATGCGCCCGCTCTCTTTACCCATAAAAAAGCCGCCTTGTCAGTCGGGTACGGATGTTACCCGCCGCAAGACGGCTTATTGATGTTATGCGTTACGCCGCAGCGCGGCCCCGCGAGGCGTTTTTAGATGATGCCCTGATCGAACATCGCCTGCGAAACCTTCTTGAAGCCCGCGATATTCGCGCCCATGACGTAGTTACCTTCGTGGCCGAATTCCCGCGCGGCATCGTCGATGCCGTGGAAGATGTTGACCATGATGCCATTGAGCTGCTTGTCGACTTCCTCAAACGGCCATGACAGACGTTCGCTGTTCTGCGACATTTCGAGAGCCGAAGTTCCGACGCCGCCCGCGTTCGCGGCCTTGCCCGGGAAGAACGGGATTTTGTTCTCGACGAAGTAATCCGCGCCTTCCTGCGTGGTCGGCATGTTCGCGCCTTCACCGACGATCTTGACGCCGTTCGCGATAAGCGTCTTGGCGTTGTTCAGATCGAGCTCGTTCTGCGTCGCGCACGGGAGAGCGATATCGACCGGGATATCCCAGACGCTGCCGTCGCCGACTTCCTTGTAAACCGCGTCGCTGTGCTTCGCGACATAATCCTTCAGGCGGCCGCGCTGGACGAGTTTGATTTCCTTGATGGTGTCGAGGTCGACGCCCGCGGCGTGATGGATGTAACCGTTCGAGTCGGTCATCGTGACGACCTTACCGCCGAGCTGGAACACCTTCTGCGTGGCGAATATCGCGACGTTTCCGGAACCGGAAATCGCAACCGTCTTGCCCTTAAAGCTGTCGCCGATGGACTTCAGGTATTCTTCCACCATGTAAACAAGACCGTAACCGGTCGCTTCCGTACGCGCAAGGCTGCCGCCCCATGTGAGGCCCTTGCCCGTCAGCACGCCCTGGAACGCGTTGGCGATTTTCTTATATTGACCAAACATATAGCCGATCTCACGTCCGCCGACGCCGATATCGCCCGCGGGAATGTCAGTGTCGGGCCCGATGTGGCGATAGAGCTCAGTCATAAAGGACTGGCAGAAACGCATAACTTCGAGATCGCTCTTTCCCTTGGGATCAAAATCGGAACCGCCCTTGCCGCCGCCGATGGGCAGACCCGTGAGCGAATTTTTGAATATCTGTTCAAATCCGAGGAACTTAATGATGCTCAGGTTGACCGAAGGATGGAAGCGAAGTCCGCCCTTGTACGGCCCTATGGCAGAGTTGAACTGCACGCGGTAACCACGGTTAACCTGAACCTTTCCGCTGTCGTCAACCCACGGCACGCGGAACTGAATGATTCTCTCGGGCTCGACGAGTCTTTCGAGCAGGCCGGCGTCTTCGTACTTCTTGTCGCTGTCAACCACTACGCGCAGCGACTCGAGAACCTCTTTCGCAGCCTGCCGGAATTCCGGTTGGTCGGCATTTTTCTTCTCGATATCGGCTATGATTTTGTCAACATAACTCATTTTCTATAAACCTCCAAAATGTAATTGAAACAGTAATTGATAAGTCCATTTTCCCACTCGGATTTGCGCCTGTCAATAAGAAAAGCGATAATGACTAATACACGGAAAAGTCAGAAAAATCAGGGTTTCGGCCGTTTTCGCGCGGCATGAGTACGGCCGCCCCCGCATCCGCCATAAAGAGCCACGATTCCGCGACCGGGAAGCCTGTTATCGCCTCGAGCGCCCGGCGGTAAATATCGATTTGAATACCGTATGCGGAGATGACCCGTTGGCGCTCATTCGGGTCATTCGCGTCGTAGCGCCCGGACTTGTAATCGATAAGGACGAGGCTGCCGTTTTCCGCAAACCAGCAGTCGATAATGCCCTGAACGATCACCTCCCGCCCGCGATATTCATGCTTGTAATTGAAGGGCGTTTCCTTCCGCAGCAAGGGCGATGACGCCGCGCGCGCAAACAGTTCCGTGTTTGCATACTTCATCAGAATGTCCGCTGCTATCGACTCGCCCTGAACGCCGCTCAAAAAACCGCGTCCGGTCAGATCATCAATGAAGCACTTAAAATAGGAAGCGTTTTCTCGCTGCGCATAGGCTTCCGCAAAGTCGATTTTTTCAAACGCCGTATGAAGCGCCGTGCCGCGTTCGGCGGCGGAAAGCAGACCGGCGTCTTCGCGCAGCGCTCCCTCCGAACCTTCGGTGAAAAATCTTTTTTCGGGTTTAAGCGCTTTATTCAGCTCCGTGGCGCTATACTTCGATTTCACGGTCAGGTCTTCCGCGTTCGGATACACAAATGATAACCGGCGGTTTATTTCCGCGTCGTATTTGCCGGCCGAATACTCGTTTGCTGAATCGATTTTCAGCGCGTCAAGTAAATCGGTTGACGCATTGTCGGGCGGGTTGAAGCGCTGCCCGGTAACGAAATCCATTTTCGTCGTGTCAAGTAAATTGCTTAACGAATCCTTTTGTGCGTCAAGTAAATCGGTTGACACGTTTTCGGACGATTTGAAGCGCTGTCCGGTAATGGAATCCATTTTCGTCGCGTCAAGTAAATTGCCTGACGAATCTTTTCGCGCGTCAAGTGAATTCATTGACGCATTGTCGGCGGATTCGAAGCGTGGCCCAGCAACAGAATCAGTTTCCGCGATGTCAAGCAAATTACCTGACAAATTATCAGTCGATGCAAAACATGGCCCGGTAACAAAATCGCTTGGCGCATCTTTTTGCGCGTCAAGTGAATTGGTTGACATATCGTCAGCGGGTTCAGAGCGCAGATCGACAGCAGAATCCGCTTCAGCAGTGTCAAGCAAATCTCCTGACACATCATCATCTGATTCAAAATGCGGAGCGGGAATTTGCGCGGCAAGTTCGGCGGCGGTTTTGATCGTCGGCTCTTCGCCCGCGGCGATCGTTACCGGCAGGAGCATGTCGAGATACGACGACGCGTTCAGCGGATCCATATCGGTTTCAACATCCAGCATCGACGCCTCCGCAAGCAGTTTCTCCGCGTTTCGCGGCGTCCCGATCAGCGTCAGCCGGTCCATCGCGCGCGTCATCGCCACATACAGCACACGCAGGGTTTCCGCTCGGTCGGCGCGAATTTTTTCGGCGGTAATTATGCGTTGTATCAACGTTTTTCTAAATATATGCGCCGCCGGATCCTCCCATTGCAACGCAAGACCTATTCTGCGGTGCGTATCCATCCGCGCGCTCTTTACGCCGGCGTTCAGCTTTTTCCCCATCTGCGCCGCTATAATATACGGAAATTCCAAGCCCTTGCTCGCGTGCACGGTCATAATGCGCACCGCGTCGTCGCCCTCTCCGAACAGCTTCACCTGCGGCGGACTCATCTTCTTCTCCTTGATTCGTTCCACGAAACCGAGGAAGCCGAAAAGTCCGCCGGATCTATCCGTCGTAAAGGAATCGGCTCTGTCCGCGATCGCTCTCAAATTGGCCCGGCGAAGCGTCCCGCCCGGCAGCGCCCCCGCGTAATCGTAATATCCGCTTTCCTTCAGCAGCTTCCAAATAAAATCCGGAAGCGTCATAAAACTCTCGTCGTAACGCCACTGCGCTATCCGCTCCGAAGCGGCAACGCACTTGTCAAGCAATTCACCTGACGGCCCCGCATTCACGTAAGCGAAGAACGCTTTGTGAAAAGGCGCGGAATTATCACCGTAAAAAATCCGTATCTCCGCCAAATCGTCAAGCGAAAATCCGAACACCGGGCTGTAGAGCGTTCCCGCAAGCGGCACGTCCTGCTTGGTGTTATCGATGACTTTCAGCAGGTTCACGAAAGTTTCGACCTCGACCGTATCGAAGTAACCGTCGCCGCTGTTCACATACGCGGGAATGCCGCGCGACTGCAGCGTATCGTACCAGATCTGCGCGCTCGTCCGCGCCTCGCGAAGCAGCACCACGATGTCGCGGTACTTGAACGGGCGCGTGCAGCCGGCCTTGATATCGAAAAATTCTTCGCCGCTCATAACTCGCCGGATTTCTTCCGCGGCGGCCAACGCTTCAAGCTCCGCGTCCTTCATCTCAGCGATTTCATCACCGCCGCCTTCTTCCTCGTTCGCTTCCGTCCGGCTTTTATCGATAAGTATCAGGTTGGATTTCATGTCCAGACTTCCGTCATAACCGGCGGCTTCGTAGTCTATACCTTTTTTCAGCGCGGCTTTTTCGTCGTAATCTATGCCCGAAAGTTTCGAGCGCATCAAGCGCGCGAAGTAAGTATTGATGTCAAGTAAAATACTTGCCTTGCTGCGAAAATTCAAATTGAGGTCGATGCGATAATTCAGCGCCTCCGGGTCGCTCTCAAACTGATTGTTATATTTGTCGATAAAAATGCCCGGCTCCGCCAACCGGAATTGATAGATGCTCTGCTTCACATCGCCGACCATAAAGATATTATTCGGCCGGCATATGCGCGATATCAATTCCTCCTGCAGATAATTCGTGTCCTGATATTCGTCGATAAATATATGCTCGAATTTTTCGCGGTACTCCGCGCAGATTTTTTCATCCTCGAGTATCTTGAGCGCCATATGCTCAAAATCCGTGAAGTCGATAAGGCCCTCGCGCCGCTTCGCTTCGGCGTATAATTCGTCATATCGTTTCACGGCCTCCGCTAAAAATAAGGCGTGCGGATAGACGTCGTTGATATCAGCGCCGTACTGAGCGACGGATCGCGCGAAGAACTGATCTTTCAAGGCATTGAGGGCTTTTTTCGCCCGGTCGCGCCGGAACACGACAAGCTCTTTTATCTCCGCGTATATCTCCTTCTCATCGCCCGCGGCTCTGAGCACGGGAAATTTCAGCCCGCTTATCGTTGCTCCGAGCCGGTCGTAATCGTCCGCTTCGGACAGGGATCCTGCGGATCGCGCGGCCTCCCGTAATACCTCCCGGCACTCGTCGAATTTTGCCGCCAGATTATGCGCTCCCGCCTCGCCGATAAACTCCGCGAGCGAACAAACCGAAACGTAGACCTTGTCAAGCTCCGCGCTCGCATGAGCTTTTATAACGGTGAAGCACTCGGTACGCATCAGTTCATCAGCAGGCAGAGCGAGCGCCGAAATATTTTTATCGAGCCACGCGAACGGATCGGGCATCTGCATAATAAACTCATGCAGCTTGGTTATCATTCCGCGCGCGGCATCCTCGCTTTTCGACGACGAGTACCGCCCCAGAAAATCGGTGAAGCGTTTATCCTTCGCGTCGAAATATTCCTTCATGAGGTCGTCAAGCGATTCACTTGACATGATTTCACGCCGGTAATCGTCAGCCACGGAAAATCCCGGCTCAAGCCCTATCGTAAAATAATAGCGTTTCACAATAGATAAAGCGAACGCGTGAAAGGTGCTGATATTTGCGAAATGAAGCCGCCGGAGCTGGCCGCGAAGATATTCGCTATCCGATTCCTCCCGTTCCTCCGCA
>JAISEX010000074.1 GCA_031263875.1 Eubacteriales Family XIII. Incertae Sedis bacterium
AGTCTGCGGCGCTCCGGTTCTGCTGACGGGAGTTGTTGTGGTACTGCGTTCGGGGCTGATGCGGGAAGGAATCACCCGGCTCTACGTTGCGGCTACGGTATTCAGCCTCTTTACATACACCTCTTTTTTATGGGGGATTCCCAACTTCGCGCCGGTATGGAATTTCGTCTTTCTAATCATCAACTCCCTGCTGATGTCTGACCGATACGCAAAAACGCAGCAAAGCGAGGAAAAGCTGGCCGTACATAATGAGCGGTTGGATAAGCTCAACCGCGCCAAAACAGAATTTTTGCAGGATATGAGTCATGAAATGAAAAGCCCGCTGACCGTTATCGCCACCGGCATTGACTTTGCGGATCGGGAGATTCATAAGGAGAGCGCCGACATGGAGAGAACCGCCGCCGCGCTTGACAGTATCCGGGAGGAAACACAGCGGCTTGGGCGCATGGTGGGCGGCATGGTGAATTTGGCGTCCATGAGCGAGATTAGCGAGAACCGTAAACGGGTAGACTTCGCCGCCCTGCTCCGAAACAGCGCCGAGGCGTTCCGGCTCGCTTTGGAGCGGAGGAATAATCGTCTGTCCGTGGAAATCGCGCCCGGCTTGCCGGATGTATTTATGGAGAATGATCGATTCAAACAGGTGCTTTCCAATCTGTTTTCCAACGCAGCGGAACATACGGAAAACGGAAAAATCGTTATCGCGGCGGATTGCGATGGGACGTTTATCACTGTTCGCGTGGCTGACACCGGTGAAGGTATCGCGCCGGAGCTTCTGCCTGATGTGTTCAAGCGCGGCGTGTCAGGCAGGGGCGGCACGGGCTATGGTCTTTATATCTGCAAGACTGTTGTGGAAGCTCACGGAGGGACAATCAAAATCGAGAGCGCACCGGGCAAGGGGACGGCTGTGACATTCACCATCCCGATCTACGGCGGGCAGGAAGCGGGGCATACTCTATGAGCGGAAAACGGATTTTGCTCGTTGAGGATAGCAAGAAGGTTCAGAATTACAATAAGAGCATGTTGAAAGACGAAGGTTTTGACGTGAAAACGGCCATGACGCTTGCCGACGCGAGGGCGTTTCTTGCAGACCGCAATCCCGACGCTATTATCCTCGACATCGGAATGCCGGACGGAAACGGACTGGACTTCCTGCGCGAATTGCGGGAAAGAGGAAGCAAAACCCCGGTGTTGCTTCTGACGGGCTACGGCGAGGCGAATGACATTGTTATAGGCTTTAAAACAGGGTGCGACGATTATCTGCCCAAGCCTTACACCTTCGCGGTGCTGCTTGCGCGGCTCAGGCGTCTGCTGCAAAGCATGGAGCGGGTTCCGGAGGTGATTGAGAAGGAACCGTTCACGCTGAAGCTCGCTTCCATGATCGCGCTGCTTCACGGAAGGGACATACTTCTGACACAAAAGGAGTTCGCCCTGATCTTGCTTTTCGTGCAAAACGAAGGTACGACCATGAGCGCAGAGTACCTCTACGAGAAAATCTGGGGGCAGGACACGAACAACGATGTCCGCGCGGTGAAGATACAAGTGTCCAACCTACGGGCGAAGATAGAAGGAAGCGGCTACGCCATCTCCGCCGTCCGTAACGCGGGCTACCGCTTTGAGCGAGAACAATAAAAGTACCCCGGTAGAAAGGTCAGGATTTCTAAACCTTTGACCTTTTTTATCCTCGACATTTTACAATGAGAACGAACCGGAAAGCACCCGCGCGGGTGCTTTCCGGTTCTGAACGCCAAATCTGAACGAAACCGTGTAGTTAATGCTCCCGTTACCTACTTGCGGTAACGAAAAAATCAAGGAGAGGAATTCCATGAGCGGGTGATGTTTTGAATGGGTAAAGAGCTGAGAAATCTTTGCTGTCGCGTTGGCGGTGGCGCTGCTTTTGTCTCTCGGCGGATGTTCTTCATCTGAAAATACAATAGAAGCGTTCAAATAAAACAAAGCGCGCTGCGCAAGGAGGAATTGACATGAACACGAATAAAGCACAGATCCACGCGAGTTTGTGGAAGCGGGTCGTCGGCATGACCCTGGCTTTACTAATGGTATTAGCCATGCTACCGCTTCAAGGCTTCTCGGCAGTATTTGATCGGGATGCCCCGCGAGCGGCAGACGCCGGCGTTTTCTCCGGCGACGACAACGGCTATATAAAATACGGCGTTGATGTGGGAAGCGGCGGGTTCTACATCTTGCCGTCCATTGACGACTTTGATGGGAGCAAACCGCTGTCGCGGGCGACGTTTTTGATTGACGGCGAGGCCGTGGTCTTTGGCGCGCTCACAGGCGGCGAAGAAGCGGCGATTGCTCCGGCATCCAAGAACGAATCCGGTGCGACGCAGATGAGTTGGCGTTACCGCGACTACACGGTAACGCAGTATCTGAATATCATTCAGGACGGCTTGAATGAGGAGTCTTACGCCGTAAGCGTCGGCTATAATATCGTCAAAGACGGCGAAGCGGCGGAACTGCCTATGCGGGTCGCGTTGGATACGCGTTTTGGCGCAAACGACGATCAGCCGGTAATGACAGAGGTCGGCGGCGCGTACATTATGCACGAGCGTGCGGTGGAACCCGCGCCCGAAAACTTCCGCATGGACGCGTATCGCTCTGAAAATGAATCCGTCGCCTACGCAATTTTGAATGACGAGAGCTTCATCGCGCCGGAACGTGTGACTTTCGCGGATTTCGCGCACCTCGCGAGCGGCGATTTTGACTACGAACCCGATACGTCCCACAACTTCACGGAGGGCGATTCCGGCGCGGCGCTTTACTATACCGTCACGGCGGGCGCGGAGGACAGGGACGCGGGCTTTGTCTACGGATTCATGGGGCTTACCCGCACGGCGGGAAGTCCGGACACAGAGCCGGCTGCACTCGGCGCGAAAAGGCCAAATGATAACAATCCGAATTATAATTTATATGACGATTCCGACACTTCTGCCGGTCTTTATCCGAATCATTCGGAAAAGCTCGCCATCGTTAAGACAGCGGAATACGATTCAAACAATCCCTATTTGAAGATTGACGCGAGCCTGAAAGACAGCGGCTATACCATCACGCTCAGTTGGACGGACGGGACAGTCAAAAGCGCGACGGTCGGCAACGACGAATATTATGAGGACGGCATTCGGGGTTATTGCGTCAATATACCCAATGGCACGATCGTCACCGCCGCCGTGAGCGGTTCCGGCATATATAAGCTCGCGACCTTTCAAAATTTCTCATGGACGACTCTCACAGGGAACAGTTTTACATTTAACGATGGCATGACGCTCAGACTCCGGCAGTGCGGTACGTTGACCCTTGCCGCGCTGCCGAGCGGAATTTCCGATGTAAGCGTGAACGCCGGGGGTGACGGCGCGCTTAACGCCGCCGGGACGCTGACCGTAACGGTCGGACAAACCGTTTCCGTAAGCGCGCCGCCGACCGGCTATAGATGGTATTTTACGGACGGCAACGGCGGCAACAATATCGATGGCGACGCGCCGAACAACGTACAGGACGACTTGCCGGATCAGTACTACTCCAACGCGTTTGATTTTACTTTCCTGCGAAACACGACGCTGACATTGGAGGCCATTGTCCCACAAAGCCTTACGGTGCGTCCCGGCACAGGCATCGAGTCAGTGACCGTGACGCCAAGCGGAGGAAGCGGACAAAGCTTCACAGCGGAGGGTTCTTCCTCCGGGGGAATCACGGCCGGAACAACAGTAGAAGTTTCCGTCACATACGCGCCCGTTACCGACATCAGCGGGCCGGTGTACAACGACT
>JAISEX010000153.1 GCA_031263875.1 Eubacteriales Family XIII. Incertae Sedis bacterium
TGAGTGTTGAGTGGTCTCTCTCGACGCGAAATATTTTTTGATTTGTACTATTTTCAAGCATTTCACTTTATATTTTTCTACAATTTAAGCGGACGGCAGGGAGAGGGGGCTTGCGTCCATTTCTGGTTCTCGCGCCGGTTGGCGCGCGGGTGAGGAACGGGAACGCCGTAGAGGGATGGAGTTGTCGCACACTTTTCTCGCATGTTCCCGCGCAAGGGATAGCAGTGGAAATTCCGCGGACTATGCCCGCACAGATACCTCTGTCCGGGAGATTGCGGATCAAGTCCGCAATGACAATAATGGCATGAGCGGAATTGCAGCGGATAGCCCGGTGGGGCACTTGTGCCCCATGCGCCCGGAAACTTTGGTGAAACTGGATTGCTTCGCGCCTGCGGCGCTCGCAATGACAATCTCACACACGCCAATACCTCGGTCTGCAGGATTCCGGAAGCTGCGAGCGAGCGAAGCGAGGGAGTCTGATCCAATGCGCAAGCCCGGAATGACGCATATATCGCAAGTTGCTTTCTATCCTACACCAGTCTCCGTCCGATGTCGTGCGCGATGGCGTAGGCTTCCTTCGTGGCCGCGAGGATATTGCGCGGCGCGAGGCAGTCGCCGATCTGATAGAATTCCGGCGCGACGCCCGAAAGGGCGATAGCGTCATCCCGCAGCGGGATCTGCCCCGTCGCGTAGACCACGGTGTCCGCGGGAAGTTCCTCCCGGCCGTAGGGCCCCTCCGTGACGATGCTGTTTTCCGTGATGTCAAGCGCTTTGGTTGACAGGCGCAGGTCTATTCCGAGCCGCGCCATCTCGTTCATAATGGCCATCGTGTGCATGCCGAACGGATCGAGATTCAGCTCGTCCATCATTTCGAGAACGATGATCCGGCGTCCGTCGAGCGCCATAAATATGCCGAGTTCCAGACCCACGAGCCCGCCGCCGAGAATCACGACGTTCTCGCCGGCCTTTTCGGGGGCCACGTAGAGTTCTTCCGCGCCGATAACGTTCGGGCCGTCGATGCCGGGGATCGGCGGTTTGGCCGGACGCGCGCCCAGCGCCGCGATAATGACATCGGGCTTCAGCGAATCGGCGTACTCCGGCGTTACCTCCGTGTTCAGCCGCACGTCGATATTCGCGCTTTCAACAAAACGCGCCTGACGCCGCAAATATTCCTCCAGTTTCAGTTTGAACGGGACTTTGCGCTCGCAGAGCAGCACGCCGCCGAGTGAACCGGTCTTTTCGCAGAGGGTCACGTCGTGCCCGTTTTTCTCGGCCGTCAGCGCCGCCTGCATGCCGCCGATGCCGCCGCCAATGACGAGAACTTTCTTCTTGTCCCACGCGGGGAAGGCGAAGCGTTCCTCGATCTCCCGGCCGATGGCCGGATTTGTCGAACACTGGAGCACGCGGTGATTGCCGCTTCCCGAGAAGCACATGCAGCACCGCATACACTTATTCACATCGTCCTCTTTGCCAAGCCGCGCCTTGAGCGGAAGATCCGGATCGGCGATGGTTTGCCGGCCGAGCTCGACGATATCCGCCTTGCCGGAAGCGATAATTTCGTCCATCATTGCGGGATCGGTCAGCCCGCCCACGGTCGCGACGGGCGTGGAAACGTGCTTTTTGATTTCAGCCGCGAACTGCACGTTGCTGCCGTCCGGCAGGAACATGCTCGGATGCGTAATGATAAAGGTGTGGTCGAATTCGTGATTGCCCGCCGAAACGTGCAGGATATCGACCTTGCCGTCGAGCGCCTTCGCGATCTTGACGCCCTCCCCGATGTCGTAGCCCGCCGGGTCGCATTCCGAACCGCTGACTCTGATTTCTATCGGGAATTTCGGGCCAACGTGTTTCCGGACGCTTTCGATAACGGCGAGCGTGAACCTCATGCGGTTTGCAAACGTGCCGCCCCAGCGGTCGGTTCGCGTGTTGACCGTCGGTGACATAAACTGCGCGAGCAGCCAGCCGTGGCCGCCGTGTACCGTAACCATGCCGAAGCCGCAGCGTTTCGCCCACGCAGCCGCCTTGCCGTATTTGTCGATAATGTGCAGAATCAGTTCTTCGGGCATTTCCTCGACGCGGCCATACTTTCCGTTTTCGATCGCGACAGGCCCGTACAGCGTGCCTTTTTGCGTCTCGCCCCGGCGCGCTTCGATTTCCTTCGCGGCGTCGGGTCCGTAGGAAACGCCGTCCGGATCCGCGACATACCGCGCGTACATACCGGAGTGGCTCAGTTCCGCGGCCGCCACAGCGCCGTGACGGTTGATGCCGGCGGCGACGGACGACAGCCCGGGCAGCGTTTTCGGATCATCCATCCTTATCAGGTACGGGTAATGGGTTCCCGTCGGCGAATCGACGATGCAATCACCGACGCAGACCGAGGCCGCGCCTCCCAGCGCCTTCCGCTCGAAAAACGCGACTTCCTGCAAATTCGGCAGATTATCGCCTCCTACATTATAGAAGCCTTCGGGTGAAGCGAATATTCTATTGCGAAATAATGCGTTGCCGGCCTGAATCGGCTCGAACAAATTCTTGAATTTCAGATTATTCATGTGTTGCCTCGTTTCTCCGGGATACAAGGATAAAGACAATTAAATAATATCGCGAGCGCAATAGTAAGTCCACATTATATTGATTAGTCTTTCTTGTTTGTATATAATAATTTGATGGTATTAGTTTAGATGAAAGGAAAAGGATAGGTATTATGAAGGTAAACAGAAAAATAGCGGTGATAACCGCTCTTGTTCTCGTCGCGCTGGCGGCTTTCGGGCTCGGCGCGTGCAAGGGCAACAAGGCTCCTGCGAAAGACGACAAGGCGCCTGCGACCAACGAGGCTTACACGCTCTACAAGACAGCTTTCGAAAAATTTCAGAGTGCCGAGGGGATTACGATGGGCCTGAACACAAACATCAGTGACGGCCAGGATTTCACTATCGATATGAAGGGGACAGTCGCTTTTAACCGGCTTTCATCCGATAAGACCGAGCTGAAGATGGACGAGAAGATAAACCTGCTCGGAACGGCGGTGGATACGGTCGCTTATTACAAAGACGGCTTTTTGTACGCTGATGCCGCCGGTCAGAAAATAAAGCAGGCCTTGTCCGAGAGTGACATCTTGCCGCAAACAAAACCTGCCGGTGAGCTTCTTCCCGAAAGCGTCGTAAAGGACGCGAAGGTGAAGGACGTTGCGGCGGGCCGCGAAATATCCTTTGCCGTGGACGGCAAGGCGTTCGAGAATTTGCTGAAAGAGCCGCTCGAAATCGTCAAGCTCTCCAATTCAGACGTCACGTTCAAGGACGCGAAGGTCGTTGTCGTCGTGTCGAAGGACGGTGATCTGATCTCGCAGTCCGTCACTTTTGACTTTTCGGTCAAGGTCGAAAAGAATGCGATCGACGCGAAAATGACGATGAATATGCGCGATATCAAGTTCGGCAAGGTCACGATCGACTTCCCGAAGGATCTCGACTCGTATAAGGAAACGAAGGTTTAATTTTACTGTGAAGTGAATAACGGAAGGGCTGCTTCGGGAAAGCGAGGCGGCCCTTTTGGTAAGTGTAACGTGTTTCGGCTGCCCGCTTTTTGGTGTTGTGGAACGGTAAAGGGGGACGCCGGTATAAGGAACGGTGATGCCGCGCACTTTGCCCGCACCGGTAACGCGCAA
>JAISEX010000183.1 GCA_031263875.1 Eubacteriales Family XIII. Incertae Sedis bacterium
CAGTAGCCGGCCTCCGGAATGGCAGTATGAGCATCACTTAACGTAAGACGTAAAGAGGAGGTTTTCAAGGGGATGGAAACGATGAAAAGTAAGAGGATTTCACGGGCGCTTCTTATCGGCGGCGGGATAATGGTCCTGCCGATGATGATTTTGGCGTCCTTTTATATCTTTGTTTTGCAGCAGCAGATCGCTTTTTCCATGACGCATGAGAAAGTCATTTGCTGCGTCGGGCTTTCCGGCGCGACCAGCATGCTGATCGGGCTGATGATTCACGTCTGCCTTCCGTTTAGAAATAAGAACGGGAATTAGCGGCGCGAGCCGGAGTTTGTCGCGTGAATACTTTGCTGCGCTCGTGGGGGTTTGACGGCGGCGGCATGATGAGAATGCTTGCGCTCGTGTTTGTTTCTCGTTCCGTTTGTTGATCGTATAATAAACTGGTTCGCCGCAGTAGGATGGGCGGGCCGGGTGCTTTGCCCGCACAGTGGAGCGAGGCGTCAGCCGAGCGACGCGCAAGGGATAGGAGGGGTGCGCAGCAGCCGCGGCGCCAAAGCGAAGCGACGCGCCGGGGCCTGAGCGAACGCGGAGCCCCGCAGAGCCCGGTGGGGCGCGCAAAGATACCGGCTGTTTTTGTACATGCCCCGCGCGGAGGATCGTTCCGCGGGTTGCCCGCAAACTCATTCCCGCGTGCCCCATGCGCCCGAATAAACAGCAATAACAAAGAGAGCAACGTGAACACCGGATGCGGAATATCCGGCGGGCGTTTTGGGTGGCTCATTATGGTATAATGAATGCGCTGGGAGAACGTTTTCCCGGCGCACTGTGTCATGAAATTTTGTGCGGGAGGCGATGATGGAAAAGGGCAGGCAGCTCTACGAGGGCAAGGCGAAAAAGGTCTACGCGACGGACGATCCGGCGCTGTATATCGTTTCGTATAAGGATGACGCAACGGCGTTCAACGGCGAGAAGAAGGGCACGATAGTGGGGAAGGGCGTCGTGAACAATACGATGTCGAATATCATCTTCGCGCTTATCGGGGAGGCGGGCGTGCCGACGCATTTCGTGCGGCAGCTCTCTGACAGCGACACGCTCGTAAAGGCCGTGACGATATTCCCGCTTGAGGTGATTATACGCAACGTGTCCGCCGGCTCGTTCTCGAAGCGCTACGGCGTGGCGGAGGGCATTCCGTTTGCGAAGCCGACGCTCGAATACTCGCTGAAGAACGACGACCTCGGCGATCCGCTTATCAACGACGATCATGTGATGGCGCTCGGGCTCGCGTCCGAAGATGAGCTTGCGACCGTGCGGAAATACGCGCACCGGGTCAATGAGATCATGTCAAGGTTTTTTCTTGACAAAGGTCTGAGGCTTATCGATTTCAAGATCGAGTTCGGCCGGCTGCCGGACGGGACGATAATTCTCGCGGACGAGGTTTCGCCCGATACCTGCCGCCTGTGGGATATCAAAACGAATGAGAAGATGGATAAGGACCGCTTTCGCCGCGACCTCGGCAAGGTGGAGGAAACGTATCAGGAAGTGCTTGCGCGCGTGAAAGGCGAGTAGAATTACCGATGTCTGAAAAAATTACGTACCGGGATTCCGGAGTCGATACGAAGGAGGGGGAACGCGCCGTTTCCCTGATGAAAGCGCATGTGAAGAAAACCTTCGGGCCCGAGGTGCTGACGGGGCTCGGCGGTTTCGGCAGTCTGTTCAAGCCGAACCTCGCGGGCATAAAGGCGCCCGTGCTCGTGGCGGGCTCCGACGGCGTCGGAACGAAGCTGAAGATAGCGATAATGATGGACCGGCACGATACGATCGGCCAGGATCTCGTCGCTATGTGCGTGAACGACGTGCTCTGCCAAGGCGCGAAACCGCTGTTTTTTCTCGATTATATCGCGACGGGCACCGTCCGCGCGGAACGCGTCGCGGAGCTTGTGAAGGGCGTTGCGGATGGCTGCGTTCTCAGCGGCTGCGCGCTCGTGGGCGGCGAAACGGCGGAAATGCCGGGCATCTACGCGGACGGCGATTACGATATGGCGGGCTTCGCGGTCGGCATTGTCGACGAGGACGCAATCGTTGACGGCAGCGGCATTCGTGAGGGCGACGTGCTGATCGGCTTGCCGTCGAGCGGGTTTCACAGCAACGGCTATTCGCTGGTGCGCAAGATATTTTTTGAAAGCCGCGGCATGGGCGTTGCGGACGTCGTGCCGGAGCTCGGCGGACAGACTCTCGGTGAAGTCCTGCTGACGCCGACGCGAATCTACGCGAAAGAAGTCGCGGCGGTTCTGGGGCGGGTGAGGCCGCAGGCGATGATACATATTACGGGCGGCGGGTTTTACGAGAATATCCCGCGCGTCATTCCCGCGGGGCTCGGCGTCCATATCGACGCGGGTTCGTGGGACGTGCCGCCGGTTTTCGAGTTGATCGCGCGGCTGGGGAATCTCGAGGCCGGCGACCTTTTCTCCACCTTTAATATGGGCGTCGGGTACATTATTATCGTACGTGAAAATGAGGCGGAAACCGCGATCGCGGCTCTCGCGGCCGCGGGGGAAACGGGCGCACGCGTTATCGGAAATATCACGCGCGGCAGCGGCGTTGCTATCGGGTGAACGGTGTGACCAGCGGCGAAGGCAGGAAAAAGTTTCGTATAGCCGTATTCGTGTCCGGCGGCGGCACCAATCTTCAGACGGTG
>JAISEX010000203.1 GCA_031263875.1 Eubacteriales Family XIII. Incertae Sedis bacterium
GGTCTACAAACGCGATGACGGCATTGTCATTATCGACCCCGAAAAGTCGAAGGGGCAGAAAGCCATTGCGGACGCCTGCCCGATCGGAGCGGTCTATTGGAACGAGGAGCTTGAAATACCGCAGAAGTGTACGATGTGCGCCGAGCTGCTCGACGATCCCGCATATTTATCGTATCTTGGCGACGAGGAACTGAAAGTCCCGCGCTGCGTCGAGGTCTGCCCGAACAGGGCCATAAAATTTGGCGACCTCGATGACCCGGACAGCGAGATCAACCGGTTTATCGCGGAGCGCCGCGTCACACAATTGAAACCCCTTAAAGGTCGTGAAACGAATGTCGTCCACCTGAATATCCCGACGGTATTTCTCGCGGGGACGGTCTGTCTGCCGCAGGAGCTCGATGAAGTCGCGCCCGGAGCGAAGGTGGTTTTGAAGGACGACGAATCCGGGGAAACCTGGGAGGCCGAAACGAATTATTTCGGCGATTGGGAGGTGGATTGGCTGCCCGAGAACAGGAAGGTCAGCGGCGCTATTACGCTCGACGGTTACAAACCCATCGAGTTTGGGGCGACGACGGATGACGACCACTTCGTCGGCAGGGTGTATTTTGAGAGGGCGTAACTGAGAGCGGAATACGCGGCGCGCGGTGGGCATTACGCAAAACGCACGGTGAATATTATGCAAAACGTGTGCAGAGGATTGCGTGAAACGCGCGGTGAATATTACGCGAAATACACGGTGAGGATTACGTAAAACGCACGGTGGGCATTACGCAAAACGCACGGTGAATATTACGCAAAACGCATAGTGAGCATTACGCAAAACGCGCGGTTAATATTACACAAAAAGCATAGTGAGCAGCATGCGGAGTATTGGAATAAATTGTAAATAGCTGATACGCGGGAGAGGATTCTTATGGACAAGGTAGTGATAGTTGACGGATGCAGGACGGCGGTCGGGAAGATCGGCGGCACGCTGAAGACGGTGCTGGCGGAGGAACTCGCCCGTGTCGTGATGAAGGCGGTTCTTGAGCGGACGGGCGTCGATCCCGCGGAACTGGACGAGGTCATCTTCGGCCACGCGCGCCAGTCGTCGGATAATCCGAATATCGCGCGGCTCGCGGCTCTGCGCGCGGGGATCCCGGAAGCGGTCCCGGCCTATACGGTCATGCGGCAGTGCGCCTCCGGTATGACGGCCATAAACAACGGGTTTAACAGCATTCTCGCGGGCCAGTGCGACGCGGTTCTCGCGGGCGGCGCCGAGTCGATGAGTACGGCGCCGTTCTATATCAGGAACGCGCGGTACGGGCTCGGCACGGGAAATGCGCTGCTGCTCGATTCCGTGACGGAAGTCCAGCCAAACAGCCAGCCGCAGGAAATCTACGGGACATTCGGCATGGGCATGACGGCGGAAAACGTCGCCGAGCAGTTCGGCGTGTCGCGCGAAGCGCAGGACGCTTTCGCGATGCAGAGCCAGGAACGCGCCGCGGCGGCTATCGCGGCGGGAAAATTCAAAGGCGAGATCGTTCCCGTAACGGTTCCGCAGAGGCGGGGCGATCCGGTCGTTTTCGACACGGACGAATTCCCGAAGCAGACGACGCTCGAAAAGCTCGCTTCGCTTCCGGCCGCGTTTAAAGAGGGCGGCACGGTAACGGCGGGAAATTCATCGGGACGGAATGACGGGGCGTCGGCCGTTCTTATAATGAAGGAAAGTAAGGCGGAAGCGCTCGGATTGAAGCCGCTCGCGCGTATCGTGACTTTCGCCAACGCGGGTCTCGACCCGCGCATTATGGGGGTCGGGCCGGTGTACGCGACGCGCAAGGCGCTGAAACAGGCGGGCATGACGATAGATCAGATCGATCTCGTCGAACTGAATGAGGCGTTTGCGGCGCAGTCGGTTGCGTCCGTGCGGGAGCTCGGCCTTGACGAGAAGCTCGTCAATGTCAACGGCGGGGCCATCGCGCTCGGACATCCGATCGGCTCGTCGGGGTGCCGCATTATCGTGACGCTCGCGCATGAGCTGATGAAACGTGACGGCGCGCGTTTCGGGCTCGCGACGCTCTGCATTGCCGGCGGTCTTGGGTCGGCTTGTATTATAGAAAAGATGTAAGAGGAAGGAGTTTTAAAGATGGGAAAGACATTATTTGATCTGACGGGGAAGAACGCGGTCGTTATCGGCGGGGCGGGCGGCCTCGGCCAGGCGATAGCTCAGGGGCTTGCGGAGGCGGGCGCGAAGGTGCTTATCTCGAGCCGTAACGAGGAATCGCTCCGGCGCGCGCAGGGTGAGATCGAGGCGGCGGCGGGCGTGTCCGTGCTCTACAGCAGCGCTGACGCGAGCGACGAAGCGCAGGTCGAGGGGCTTGTAGCGGACGCGGCGCGGCAGTTCGGCGGGCCGGTTTCTATTCTCGTCAACGCGCAGGGCTTTAACAAAAAGCAGGATGCGCTTGACTTCGATATCGATGTCTTTCGGCAGATGCTCGAAGCCAACGTCACGAGCTTTATGATTTCCGCGAAGCACTTCGGCAAGCATTTCAAGGAGAACGGTTACGGGAAGATCGTGAACCTCTCGTCCGTGCGCGGCAAGATCGCGACGAAGACGACGGGCAACGCGGGTTATTGCACGACGAAGGGCGCGGTCGATATGCTGACGAAGCAGCTCGCGTCGGAGTTCGGCCCGTTCGGTGTGACGGTCAACGCGGTCGCCCCGAATATTACGGCGACGCCGATGATGACGAAGATATTCGAGATGCGCGCCGCGGAAGCCGGCGTCGATATCGACGCGTATCTGAAGCAGCAGGCGGCGGGCCTCCCGATGCGGAAAATGTCCATGCCGGAAGATATCGTCGGCACGGCGGTCTTCCTCGCTTCGGAGGCGTCCGATTTTATGACGGGCAATATCCTGTATCCGGATGGCGGCCTTGTCGCGGTCGGCTGAGATGGCGTTATCGCTGCACTGACATGCCGGGGCGAGTCCCTCCGCTATACATTCGGGCGCATGGGGCACTCAAAAAGTTCCTTTTTGAGTGCCCCACCGGGCTATTCGCTGCAATTCCGCTCATGCTACCGTCGTCATTCCGGGTTCCGTCCCGGAATCCCCCAGATCGGGGTACCTGCGCGAGCCTAGTCTGCGGAATTTCCGCTGCTATCCCTTGCGCGTCGCTCGGCTGCGCCTCGCTCCTTGTGCGGGCGGGGGTGCACGGCATATTCGTCCGTATGCCGGCGAACCGGTGTACCGCGGGGAGCGAAAAACGAAACGGGCGGACAGGCGTGGCGTGAGCGTTCTCATCGTGCCGTCCCCCTTCCCTGCCGGGAGCTGAGGTTTCGTGCAAAATCACGCATACTTAGAATCAAACGACAAGAAATTATAAAAATCATAGCGAAAAACATGAAAAAAAGGTATTATTAATAGAAAATAAAAAGAACGGAAATTTCATTTGAGGTAAGCGGCAGAGCAGCAAATATGGAGCTATTATTATCTCGGCGACTAAGATAAGAGGAGAAGCAAAACGCCGTTATAGCCTGAGCGCACTGTCTGCAATGAGGATGATGAAAGGGAGCGGCGTCAGCCGCGACGCGCGAGGGATAGAAGGGGTGCGCAGCAGCCGCGAAGCGGCCGGAGCGTACGCGGAGCCCTGAATAGCCCGGTGGGGCGCCAGCCCCACGCGCCCGCAGTATTAACAGAGTGACGAATATGCAGAGCAGAAATGAGGCAAAACGATGGGCAGACTTGAGGGAAAAGTAGCGGTCGTGACCGGCGCCGGAAACGGCATCGGGCGCGCGACGGCGATTCGTTTCGCGCGGGAAGGCGCAAAGGTGGTCATTACGACGCGCCGGCAGGATCACGGCGAAGAAACCATAGCGGCGATACGAGCGGCGGGCGGCGAGGGCTTTTTCGCGCAGGCGAACGTGCGCGACAAGGCGGAGATACAGGCGGTCGTCGATAAGGCGCCGGAATTATACGGGAAACTCGACATCCTCGTGAACTGCGCGGGCGTTCTCGTCTGGAAGCCGTTCCTCGAACAGGATGACGAGGATTATAATTTAATCAGTGAAACAAATTTCCGCGCGCAGATATATACGATGCAAAAGGCGATTCCTTTTATGCAAAAAAACGGACAAGGGTCTATAATAAATGTAGCGTCGGTCTCGGCAAAAAAGCCGGAACTAAATTCGTATTTTTACGGGGCCTTTAAAGCGGCGACCGCGAACCTGACGATGAACGTGGCGAAGGAGTTTGCGCCGCAGAAGATTCGCGTCAACTGCGTGGCGCCGGGTCCCGTCAACACGGGCATGACGCCGGGCGAATCCAAGGTGCCGGAGCAGGTGAGGTGGATGGAGGAAAATATCGCGATTATTGGAAGGCTTGGCGAGCCGGACGATATCGCAAATATGAATCTGTTCCTCGCGAGCGACGAGGCGTCGTGGATCACGGGCGAGATGTTTGTGGTCGACGGCGGCACCTGTATTTCGTGCCAGTAAGAAGATTATATTAGAGGAAAACATTGAGTAAACCGGGGAGGCATATCGTTCAATATCCGAAAGAATTTTCGCTGTGCGCGGGCTGCACGTCGTGTGAGATCGTGTGCTCGCTGCTTCATGACGGCGTGGTGGGCCACGGGTACAACCGCATTTTCCTGAAGCGCAGCGAGCCGGATATGATGCATACGATATACGCGTGTCTGCACTGCGAGGATCATCCGTGTTATGAGAAATGCCCGAAGAAGGGCGCGGCCATGCTGCTCGATGAGAACGGTATCGTTTCGATAAATGAAGACGAGTGCATCGGCTGCGGCCTGTGCGTGCGGGCGTGCAGCTTTGAGCCGCCGCGGATCAATATGGTGAAATCGAAGGACAAGGCGAAACGCAAGGCGAAGAAATGCGATCTTTGCCGCACGCGTCCCGAGGGGCCGGCGTGTATTGAGTGGTGTCCCGTCCGCTGCATCGGCATGAGCGACGAACCGCTGCCCGTTACCGCGGAAAACGCTGCGGAAACGGCCGGCATTCCCGCGAATGAGCGGGCGGACGATTTGGCGTACGGAAAGGCGTAGACGACGAATGACCCAGTACGGTTACATCGGGAAGATAGCGCGCATAAATCTGACGGACAAGACGGTCGGTGTCGTCAACACGTTCGATTATGTGCCGAAGTATATCGGGGGCCGGGCCGTGGCGAACCGCATTTTTTACGATGAGGTCGCGCCCGGCGTGGGCGCTTTCGACCCCGAAAACAAGATGATTTATATGACGGGGCCGACGACGGGCACGGGCATCCCGACCGGCGGACGCTCGGTCTTTTGCTCCATCGCCGCGAACAATTACCCGGAGCAATACGCATGGAGCGGGATCGGCGGCTGGATCGGCGCCGAGCTGAAGTTTGCGGGCTGGGACGGCCTGATTATCGAAGGAAAGGCCGCCGAACCCACGTATGTCTTTATTGAAGACGACGATATCCAGTTTCTCAGCGCCGCGCCGCTGTGGGGCAAATTTGTCCACGCCGCGCAGGCGGCATTGCGGGAGGCCCACGGCGACGACGTTATCAGTTGCGTCATCGGGCCGGCGGGCGAAAATCTTATGAGAAACGCGAGCCTGACCACGAGCAACGACAACGTCGCCGCGAAAGCCGGTTTCGGCGCGGTGTTCGGCGCGAAAAACCTAAAGGCGTTTGCGGTGCGCGGCACGGGGACCGTCGTTCCGGCGGATATCGAGAAGCTGTTCTATCTGCGCAAACATATGGGCACGCCGTATATGCGGCCATCCCCCGTCGTTCATGAGGACGAACACGGCATGGACGGTAACCGCATCCCGGTCGAGGGCGGCTGGGACCGCGGGCAGGTCGCGTGCAGCCACGGCTGCAATCAGCATTGCTGCCGCCTGATGATAAACATCCCCTCGGCTTTTTCCGAGAAGGAAACGGTGAACCAGGTCGAAAAATGCGTCGGCATCTTCGCCTACGGTTTTCAGGAGGATTGCAGTTGGAGTCCCATTATGACCTGGGAAACGGAGCAGAACGCCATTCTGCCGTGCAAGATGCTGTCCGACGAACCGCCGCCGATCGACGGTACCGACCCCTATATCGACAAGCTCTTTGAGCACGTGCCGGGCGATATTACGAATTACTGGAAGCCGGACTTCCACAAGGGCAGCGTGATGATGCACCTCTGTAACGAGTACGGCATCGACAAGTGGGACGTTATCGTGTGGTATATGACGTGGATCGCTTCCTGCAAGGCGGAGGGTCTGCTCGATGATCTCGGGTTCGATATGGAACCCGACGCAGAAAATGAAGCATTTGTCCGTTATTTCCTCGATATGATAACATATAGGAAAGGTCGGCTCGGTAAGATATTCGGCGAGGGCATGGCGCGCGCCACGCGGACGCTTGGACAGGAGAAATATGCGAAGACGATTTACCAGGGAAGATACAGCCAGGTCGTGCCCGGATTGAAGCTCGACATTCCGGTCAGCCTTGAATCGGCGTGGGGCATGAGCTACCATTGGGCGGGCCGCGGCTACGAGGCGACGATAAACAGACCGGGTTGGCTTGCTATCGCGCTCGAACTGATGACCGTGACGCGCGATAATCAGACGGTCGCTCATTTTCACGATACGTACGATCACCTGCTCGCGATAGGCGACGACCCGTGCCATAGCGAAGTCCTGATCGACAGCGTTATCATGAATGAAAATAAGGGTGAAATGAAGGATTCCGTTTCAACGTGCGAGTGGCAGAGCCCCGACCTGCTGTGGACGTCGATGGAGGCCGAAATGTATACGGCGGCCACGGGCATAGAGATGACGGAAGCGGATATCAACGACGCGGCCGAACGTTCAAAACTGCTGATGCGCGCCATCACGATGCGTAATTTCGGGCGTGACCGGGATATGGAGGTAAACGCGGTGTTCCCAACGCTGCAGTATCCCGACCCGCGCGGCGAAACCGTCACGTGGGAAGATTGGAATGATTTTGTCGATTTGTATTACCGGAAGCGCGGTTGGGATATCGCGACAGGGTGGCCCACGCGCGAAACGTGGGAGCGTTACGGGCTTGCGGATATCGCGGACGATATGGCGTCGATCGGCAAGCTGCCGGCGTAACGCGCGGCGTAAGAAAGAAGTGCTCGATGGCGTTGGCGCGCGTCGAGAAGTGCGGGGTTCTCCCTGGTTTGCGCGGCGGTGCCGCGGCGTAAAACAGAGCGGAGAGGTGAGCAGGAACCCGCGGCGCTCTACCGCATGATCGCCTGCGATCACGGGTGGTTGGTAAGGTTCACCGTTCGTTTGAGCCGCACAGCGGCATGGAGGGAAGTATGGATATTAAAGGTTTAAAGTATTTTATCGCGGCGGCGGAGCATTTGAACTTCACGACGGCTGCCAAGGAATGCTACATCACGCAAACCGCCATGAGCCTGCACATCAACAAGATGGAAACGGAGCTCGGATTCAGGCTGTTCGAGCGCAACAAGCGTCTGGTAATGCTGACCGACGCGGGGCGCGATTTTCTCGAATACGCCTATTCCGTCGTCGATGATTACCGGGCCGCGGTGGATCACAGTATGGGTATTGCGGTCGGCGTAAACGGCGTCCTGAACGTGCTTTTGCCCGGATATATCGAGGGCTTTGTCTTTATGGACAGCTTCAAGGAGTTCCGCAAAGCATATCCGGAGGTGGTGCTGAATCTGAACGTCCAGTCGCAGGACATGATGATAAATTTCCTGAAAAAGAAGCGTGTCGACGTCTGTATCGGCGTGCCCTACGAGATGGATACCGATCCGGATATCAATGTAATAGCTATGCGTGAGGATCCCGCGATACTGCTGTGCAGCAAAAAACACCCGTTCGCTTCGCGCAAGGGCAAGATCAAGGCGGAAGAACTCGAGGACGAAACCTTCGTCATTACGATGTCCGACAAGACGCCGAATTCGACGCGGGTCGTGCGTAAAAAATGGCGCGACGCGGGCTTCGATTTCAACGAATATATTTCGGTGAAGAATATGGACGAGATGCTGATGCTGATCGAACTCGACCGCGGCGTTGGCATATTTCCCGCCTTCGTCGGCGAATATCTCGGCACGCTCACGCAGGGCATTGCGGAGGTCGAGGTGAAGTACAAGACGGCGCCGCCGGTAACGATCACGGGTCTGGGCTATCTGAAGGATAATAAAAACCCGATACTGGATCACTTTATCCGGGTCTTTGCGGCCGAAAGCTCGAAGGAGAACAAGGCGAAATAACCCCGCTCGCTATGCCGTCATAACATATCGCGTTGTGACGGCATTGTATTATTATTTTGTTATGATTAAGTGTGAAAAAATAGAGGCGTGAATGCAAAATGCGATAACGGCGCTGATTTGCCGGAGGGCGGTTTTTGCTCAAATTCAATTGAGAGATTTTCGTATGCTTGCTTCAGTCGCAAAATGAGTATTCCTTGCGATTTTGTTCACAGACTTTGGGAACTTGCGGGGACTCGCTTCGCGTGGGCAGTGAGCCAAGTGCACCAAAGTCTTTGATCACAAAACCGAGGAATGCAGTCATTTTGCGCAGGGTCAGCCGCATACGTAAACCTCTCCGCTTGTTGCTTGGCGGACGAAATGGAGCGGCTGTGCGCGCAACGTCTCTTGCAAATCAGGCTGTTATAGCATCGTTTGGAATAAACGAAGCGCGAGAGCGAATATGATAATGAAAAGTTTTACCCGTTCGTTTACGCCGCAAGGCGGTATGGAAGCAAGTAGCAACAGGAAAACAAGGAGGTGCAGTATGGGCAGTGAACGTTATTTCTCATTTTCCGGCCGGCCGGCGGCGGCGGTGATGCCGGGGATCCCCGCGGAGGCGAAGCGGGTGTCGGCGCAGATAGACGACGGCATCGTCGCGGGTACGCTCTTCAACCAGGTCGGTTGGTACACGAAGCCGTTTGACGCAGACGGGCTGTTTGCGCATGAGTCCGATGAGCTGCTCGTGTTCGCGGGCGCGGACCTCGCCGATCCCGAACGGCTGAACGCGGAAATAGAGCTCCAGATCGAAAACGATGTGCTGACCATCGATAAGACGGGCGTCGTCTTCGTTCCGGGCGGCTGCGCTCACGGCAATCTGAAGATCAAGCGTCTGGACAAGCCCGTGTTCTATTTCGTCTGTCATATGAACGCGGGGATGTACGAATGGCGTCCCGCGGAGGCGACGGCCGAAAAGGGCGTCTATGCCGGTAACTACGTCGACGGGTACAAGCCCGTGGACGGCAAACTGCCCGAGGCGCCGGAAGGTTTCCTGCAGCTTCTCGTCTGGCTTGACGGGCAGAAAGCGCCGGGAGCGCCGTATATGGAACTGGTCTGGTTCAAGAGCGTGAACGACACGGGGCCCGCTCCGCACGCGCACGATTTCGACGAGCTGATCGGTTTTATCGGCTCGGATCCGGACGATCCCGAAACGCTGAACGCGGAAGTGACGTTCGATATCGCGGGCGACGTGGTTCGGACGCTGAAGAGCTGCATTGCGTTTTGCCCGGAGGGGACGGAGCACAGCCCGATCACCGTGCCGTCTTTGGGCCGCCCGCTGTATCATTTTTCGATCGGTAACGGCGGGGATTACGCGCGCGAGGGGAATAAGGGCGAGAGCAATATTTATAAGCCGGAGTGATGGGTTGTTTTGCGCGTGGCGGCGACGGAGTTTGCTCAAATTCAATTGGTGAGGTTTTCGTATGTGTGCTGCGGGCGCATTTTTGGCGCTGGCGCGCCAAAAACCGGGCTATCCGCTTGTATCTTTTCCGCCTGCGGCGAAAAAGTATACCGCTGCTATCCCTTGCGCGTCGCGGCCTCACTCGGCTTCGCCTCGCGCCCGCTCCTTTTCGCGGGCAGAGTATGTGTGCCGTCACCAATGCAGACAAAGCCACAATTTTTACCGTTTGGATTCCGGGACAAGCCCGGAATGACGGGGCGGCGCCGTGATGACCGGAGTACAGGGTCGGAGTGGGGGACGATGAGATGGGATCGGGTGAGATGTGGCACGATGCGCCGTCGTAACCGGAGCGCGTGTCAGCGGTGATGGCGATGATGGTGGAGCCGGAGCGTAGCGACGGCGACGCGCACGGTAGAGCGCCACGCGGCGAAGCCGCTGCGCTCCTCGATGTGCGAGGTACGACGGAGCTGAAGCTCCTGTACCTCTGCCAAGGGATGGGAGGGGTGCGGCAGCAGCCGCGAAGCGGCCGAAGCCCCGGATAGCCCGGTGGGGCAGTCTTGAAACGACTCTCGAAATCATTTTAAGACAGGGTATTTAGGGGCGGCCGCATTCGTCAAGACTGCCCCATGCGCCCCATCAAAAAATTATAGTAAGAGAATAGTACGGAGGTAAAGAGAGTGGCATTCAATAAGTATCCGCATGTCTATCAGCCGATACAGGTCGGGCCGATGACGCTGAAGAACCGCATACAGTGGTCGCCCATCGTGTCGAACCACTGCGGTGTGGAGGACGGTTTGGTGACGCCGGAGATGCTGGAGTTTACGGCGTCGCAGGCGAAGTCCGGGGCCGCGCTGATAACGATCGGCTCGACGCCGATAGATTTCGACCGCGGGCGCGATTTTTACGCCTGCCTTTCGGTGACGAAGGCGGAAGATGAGGGCGGGCTGAGTTTGCTGACGCGCGAAGTCCATAAGTACGGCGCGAAGCTCTCGACGGAGCTGATCCACGCGGGCCAGTGGGCGCATCCGCGTTCGCTGACGGACGGCAAAAGGGCGTGGGTGCCGTCATATATTCCGGGTTGGCACGACCGGCTGCTCGGCCGGGACAAGATAGAGGAAATCTCGCGGCCGCAGATGCTGGAGGTCATCGATCATTACCAGCAGGCGGTGAAGCGCTGCATGGATACGGGCTTCGATATGGTGATGGTGCATCTGGCGCACGGGAATTTGCTCTCGTCCTTCCTGTCTACGGCGTTCAACCGCCGGAACGATTCCTATGGCGGCAGCGCGAAGAACCGGTGGAAGTTCCCGCTGGAGGTTATCGAGGCGATGTACGACGTGACGAAGGGGAAGATCCCCATCGAGGCGCGCGTGGTCGGCAACGAATATTTCGAGGGCGGCACCGACGTGCGGGAGCGCATCGAGTTTCTGAAAGAGGCGCAGAAGTATATCGATATGATAATCATCTCCGCGGGCACGCTCTACAACGAATACGCGATGGGGTTCAATATGCCGGGATATTACGCGAAGCCCGGCTTAAACGTGCCGTACGCGCAGGAGATGAAGGCGGCGCTCGACATACCCGTGTCCGTGGTCGGCGGCATTTCGACGCTCGACGAGGCGGAGGAGATCATCGCTTCGGGCAAGGCGGATATCGTCGCGATGGCAAAGGCTTTCCTCGCGGATCCGGCGCTGGTCGTCAAGGGCGAACGGGGGCGCGAGGACGATATACGTCCGTGTATGCGCTGCCTCTACTGCCTGCGCAATCCCGACGAGTCGCATATCGACGGCTGCGCGGTGAATCCGGCGGCCGGTTGGGAGTATAAATATACGCATCTTGCGCCCGCGATGCCGAAGAAGAAAGTCATGATAATCGGCGGCGGGCCCGGCGGGATGAAGGCGGCGCGGCTGCTCGCGAAACGCGGCCACGAAGCCGTTCTCTATGAGAAATCCGATAAACTCGGCGGACGCCTCGCGGAAGCGTCGGCGCTGTTCCTAAAAGACGGCTTCAGACGCTATTACGATTACGCGGTGCGAAAGACCCTTTTGTGCGGCGCGCGTATCGAGTTCGGCACGGAAGCGGATGTGGCGGCGGTGAAAGCGGAAGCGCCCGACGCGCTTATTATCGCCTGCGGCGGTGAACTGATCGCGCCAAAGATCGAGGGAGCTGATCTGCCGCTCGTCAGCAGCGTGGTCTGTGCCGATAGGAAGAAAAAGTCTTACGGCGATAAGATCGTGGTCTGCGGCGCGGGGCTTTCCGGCAGTGAATGCGCGCTTGAGTTCGCGCATGAGGGCAAGGCCGTGTGCGTGGTCGATATACGGCCCGTGGATGAGCTTTACGGCGAAATGCCGGGTTTCGCGCGGCGGATGCTGATTGACCGGCTTGCAGAGGAAGGCGTCAAGGTCTACGACCGGCACGCGGTGAAGCGGTTCACTGGCGAGGGCGTTATCGTGGAGGATGCGTACGGGAAGGAATCGCTGCTTGCGGCCGACGATATCGTGCTTGCCTTCGGCGTGAGGCCGGACACGGATAAAATCGCGGCCCTGAGCGGGCTCGTTCCCGAAACGTATGTTATCGGCGACGCGCGGGCGACGGGGCAGATCGGGGACGCGGTGGCGGATGCGTTTAATGTGTGCGTGGCGCTGTGATGTTCGTCTGTTTTCCGTGTGGCTGCGTTGCTCCTCGCGCGGGTCGCTCACGTACTTCAAGTACGCTACGCTCCCCTTGCTCCGGTGCGCCTTGCCACATGAAAAACATTTCGAACATCGATTATAGTGTGAGGTTCGCGTGGCGGCATTGCATTTTGCATTCGCTAGAGAGTTTATCCGGGCGCATGGGGCACTCAAAATAATTTTGTCAGTAATTGCGAGATAGTCTTATGCGAATATTTACGAAAAACGGTCTTCTCGTTTTGAGCGCCCCACCGGGCTATCCGGGGCTCCGCTTCGCCTGTTTTACGCGGCTTCAGCCGCAGTGTAAAACAGGACAGCGAAGCGAGCACCGCGAGCGGAGGAGTGAGCGTAGCGAACGTTGCTCCGGCCGCTTCGCGGCTGCTGCGCACCCCTTCTATCCCTTGCGCGTCGCTCGGCTTCGCCTCGCTCCCCGGGGATGGTTGCTGAGGCTCAGGTTGGGTATGCGCGAAGTATTTGAAGTGCAGAGGACAGTATTGAGGAGGTGAGAAACATGAAATCCGAAAAGTTTACGGGCAAAACGGCTCTCATTACGGGAGGCACGTCGGGCCTTGGACGGGCGATGGCGGAGGGCTTTGCCGCCGACGGCGCGAGCGTGTATTTTATCGGCAGAAACCGGGAGACCGGCAGGGAGGTAGAGAGCGCCATCGCCGCTTCGGGCGGCAGGGCGGCGTTTATCGCGTGCGATGTGACGTCGCCGGCCGATATCAGCGCGGCGGTAAAGGCGGCGGAAGCCGAAACGGGCCATATCGACATTCTCGTGAATAATGCCGGCGTCAGCAGCAGCGGTTCCGTCGTCAGCATCGAGCTGAGCGAATGGCAGCGCGTTATGGACATCAACCTGAACGCGCCGTTCCTGTTTATGCGGGCGGCGCTGCCCGCGATGCAAGCCCACGGCGGCGGCTCCATTATCAACGTGTCGTCGTTGGCGTCCAAGGTGACGATACCCGAGGCCGCCGGTTATTGCGCGACGAAGGCGGCGCTGCTGCATCTCTCGAAGCAGGTCGCGCTGGACTTCGGCAAGGACGGGATCAGATGTAACGTTATCGTGCCGGGCCTCTTTGAAACGGGCATCAACGCGAATGATTTTGCCGAACTCGGCGCCGGGGCGGGCGTCAGCGCGCGGGAATTTATGAACGCGGCCTACGCGGATTCGCCGCTCGGGAAGCCCGCCGTGCCGGAGCAGATATACGGGCTCGCGCGTTTTCTCGCAAGCGGCGACTCGTCGTATGTGACCGGCGCGGAGGTGATAATCGACGGCGGTATGTCCGTGGTCGATCCGTTCGTGATCGGCATGGAGAAGGCAAAGCTCACGTATGCCCAGTGAGGGGAAAGCAGGGGATTGGTTTCCCGC
>JAISEX010000249.1 GCA_031263875.1 Eubacteriales Family XIII. Incertae Sedis bacterium
AGGAAGGATGGGCGTGCCATGTGCTTTGCCCGCATAAGGGGGACGGCACGGAGAGGATGCCTGCGCCATGTTCCCATCTCGTTTCGTTTGTTTATGTGGTGATGGGGACGCCGCAGGAAGGATGGGCGTGCCATGTGCTTTGCCCGCACAAGGGGGACGGCACGGAGAGGACGCCTGCGCTATGTTCCCATCTCGTTTTGTTTGTTGTTTATGTGGTGATGGGGACGCCGCAGGGAGGATGGGCGTGCCATGTGCTTTGCCCGCAGAGGGAGCGGCTTTGACGGCAATGAGAGACTTTATGAGGATGGCATGGAACGTCGCACATGTCCCGCGCAAGGGACAGCAGCGATATCCTTTTTTGCCACCGGCAAAAAAGATACAAGCGAATGGCCCGGTGGGGCTGCCTCACCATGACTTCCGCAATCATTTGAAAGTTGCCTGATTGTTAAAAATTTAACAATCATATGATCTCAAAGCAGCCCCATGCGCCCGAACTAAATGAAATACTAACAGTTAGACTGCTACAATTCCGCAAGCACCTCGTCCATTTTTTCGATAAAGAAGCGCATCTGCTCGTCCGTTCCGGTGCTGACGCGGATCCACGTGTCCCAGCCCCAGAAATGCCCCGGCCGCACGATGACGCCTTTGCGCTGAAGCGCGTCGAACAGCACGCGCGAATCCTGACGGCAGTTGACCCAACTGAAATTCGCGTACGACGGGAAGTAGTCCCATCCTTTCGTGTCGTAATAGGTTTCGAGCGCCAGAAGCGCGCGGGCGTTCTTTTCCACAATGGACTGCAGGTATTCCGCATCGCCGAGCGCCGCCTTAGCGCCCGCCTGGGCGAGCCGGTTCACGCTGAACGCCATTTTGACCATATTGATATGGGCCGCGATTTCCGGCGACGTCATCATGTAACCGACGCGTATGCCGGCCATGCCGAAATTCTTCGAGAATGAGCGAAGCACCGCGATATTATCGTGGCTCTTGAGGCGGGAAACGGAGTCCGCGGGATAATTGCCGCGCGCGGCCGCGAAGTCGTAATACGCCTCGTCGAGAACGATTATCACATTATCCGGAACATGGTCTATCAGGTAATCCACTTGCTCACGGCTCGCGATATGCCCCGTCGGATTGTTCGGCGTGCAGAGCCAGATGATTTTCGTTTTGCCGGTGACGGCGGCGGCCATGGCCTCCACATCGTGGCGCTGCCCCTTCAGCGGTATCTGCACCGTTTTCGCGCCGAGATACGTCGCGCTTATCCGGTAGATGTCAAACGATGGGCTTGACATGATGATCTCATCTCCGGTGTCAAGCGCTGCCATTGACAGATTCCAGATGACCGCTTCGCCCCCGTTGCCCACGGCGAATTGCTCCGGCGCGAGCCCGTGGATTTCCGCGAGCTTGCCGACGAGTTCAAAGGGATGGCTTTCAGGATAGAAGTTCAGCGAATCGAGCTCGTCCTTCATCGCCGCTATCGCCAGCGGCGACGGGCCGAACTGATTTTCATTCGACGCGAGTTTCTCGATACGCGTCAGTCCGAATTCGCGCTGTACCGCTTCCGCCGGTTTGCCCTGCTGATAGGCGGTAAAACCGTCAAGTTCTTTTCTAAATCTGATTGCCATCGTAAGTTCCTTTCCGTGGGGTTTCGCGTCAACCCGCAAGCGCTATCATTTCAATTTCTATCAGGACGTCCTTCGGGAGCCGCGCCACTTCGACCGCCGAGCGCGACGGCAGCGGGCCGTCCGTAAAATATGAGCCGTATATTTCGTTAACTTTCGCGAAGTCGTTCATGTCCTTCATAAAGACGGTGGTTTTTATAACCTGATCGAAGCCGCTTCCCGCCGCCTCGAGCACCGCGCGTAAATTCTCCATAACGCGCACGGCCTGTTCCGCTGCGGTCGTCCCGACGATCTCGCCCGTCGCCGGATCGAGCGGCACTTGCCCCGACGTGAACACGAAGCCGTTCACCTTGTTCGCCTGCGCGTACGGCCCTATCGCCGCCGGCGCCGTCTCGGTCGTAATTATTTTTCTCATGGTCATCTCCCTTCCGCCGCGCGCCGGGTAAACGCCTTGCGCACACGGCTAATGATATTATACTTCTTCATCGCCGCGCTGTCCTGTTTTATCGGCGAGGAGTTTTTGTGGGAACGGTGCGTTTTTGCTTACTCGGATCTTATAGTGCGGGTGTGCCCGAAATTCCCCTCGACCGACACGCTGTTCTGTTTCCGGGAATCTATATGGGCGCATGGGGCACGCGGGAATGATTTTGTACGTAATCGCGAAGTAGCTGTCCGCGTGGGTATTTATAAAAAATGGTTTCACGTTTTGAGTGCCCCACCGGGCTATTCGCTGCAATGCCGCTCATGACATCGTCTGTCATTCCGGGCTTGCCCCGGAATCCCCCAAACAGGAGCATCTATGCGAGCGTAGCCTGCGGGATTTCCGCTTCTATCCCTTGCGCGTCGCCTTCGCTGCGCTCCGGCTCCCTTGTGCGAGAAAAGTACACGACACGCCCGTCCTCACTACGGCGAACCCGTTCACCACATAAACGCAAAAAACACGCGAGAGCCGAACTTCAACGCAAGCTCCCACCCCGTGCCGCTCTACCTGCAAAACCCCAAATCAAACTTTCTATGCTTAGAAAAAACAATTTCCTCTTTCCGTATTGTATTTTCCCGAAATGTGTGTTACACCT
>JAISEX010000257.1 GCA_031263875.1 Eubacteriales Family XIII. Incertae Sedis bacterium
AAAAAGGATATCGCTGCTGTCCCTTGCGCGTCGCTCGGCTGTCGCCTCGCTCCCCTGTGCGGGCAAAGTAAACGACCCGCTCGTCCTACCTACGGCGTTCCCGTTTCTCATACGACCTCAAAAACACGCGAGAAGCAAGCGCTACTCGAGCGCCGTTCCCGTGCCGTCCCTCCTATCACCGTTTCTCGACCACATCAATTTTCTGTTTAACAAACGCTACTAGCCCGCCCGCAATGTAAAAAGAATTTTTCGCTTCCGCGTAATCCAAGTCCAGAGCGTCTTCATATTTTATACTTTGGCCATAACGCGACAATCTGTCGATGTCATCTTTTATTGCCAGAAGGTTCTCATCATATCGACGGCAAAGCACACTGAGTTGACCCAAATCATGCGTTCGCGGATATTCATGATCGTTTATAGCAAGATATGCTTTAAGACATTTTTCCACCGCCTGCACGGAATGATAACAGACCATTTCCGGCAACTCCGGCTTCATATTCAATATGAGCTGCGCCGCTTCCAAGTCATGCTCCGCGACAAGAAGAAGAACATTTTTTTGTTCAACCATAGAGCTTCACTCCTTCTCTCATCATCACGCGTTCCAGCACAAATTTATCTTTACGCCATTCAAAATCCGATTTTTTGTGAACAATAATATCCGTCGCAATGTAATTATCATCGCTTCGGATAGCCGTTATAGCTGCGCCGGCAGCATCATAGCGGCTTCCCGTATAATCGTCGTCGATGACAACATACACATCAACGTCGGAATCGGCCGTGATATCGCCGCGCGCGGAGGATCCAAAGAGATACATTTCGCTCACCGGCAAAACGCTTGTTATTTTCGGAACGATCCCACTGATATACGCTTCTCTCGTATTTATATCGTTATTCATATGCTTTTACCACTACCAACCTCGTTCAAATCCCGGCGAAGCGGCTCCTTAAATATAATTATACACGCATGAAAATTATCCGCAATGACAATACGGAACGGATTCGCATCGGGATTTTACCTTTGTATAGTAATATCTTCTTTCATTTGATATAATTATTTTGCTAAACCAACGTGGTTCTCGTAAGAGCGCCTACATATCACATCGAAAGAAGGGCATCTGTTCAATTCAGAGGTGTGATATCTTTGTTGGTTTAGCGACCGAACAGGTGTCCTTTTGTATTCTCCAAGACATCCTGTTCACTATTCACATAAGGGGAAATACGCAAAGGAGGTGTAACGCACAAAGATTATTTTTGTTTGTATGAAGAATAATGTCGTGAAAAAATCTGATTTTTGATATTTTTCACGATTTACCGTATAATTAATATACTATGAAAAACAAATCTTTAAAAGACAAGGTAGCGGTCCTGTTTGAGCGATACAGCGCCGTTGCCCGAAAAAACGGGGCGGCGCTCTACGAGATCGCAATGGCGGAAATACCCGAATCCGTTTACAACTCGAACGCGATAGAAAACTCCACGCTCAGTTTTGAGGATACGGAGGACATCCTGATACGCGATGAAATAAAGCGGAATCACGATGTCAGAGAGATTTACGAGGCGAAAAATCTGGCAAAAATCACGGGTATACTTTTTGAGCTTTCCGAAAAGCGGCCGGTGAAACCGTTGTCCGCCGATATGATGCTGCACTATCAC
The DNA here is from genome assembly GCA_031263875.1 of Eubacteriales Family XIII. Incertae Sedis bacterium. Lineage (GTDB taxonomy): Bacteria > Bacillota > Clostridia > Peptostreptococcales > Anaerovoracaceae > JAITEX01. Next base: position 1,654 of record JAISEX010000257.1, read on the forward strand.
AAGATTCTTTTGACCGGTATCAACGATGGTGCGGCCGGTCGCTTCAGGAGTGGCAAGGAGTGGGTGCGAATCGGGACACGTATCGGCGCGAATCCCGCGTTTACCAACGAGCTGGTCGCGGAGCTCGTGGACGTTTATAACGCCGATAAAAAACGTGACCTTGTCGAAAAAATCGCGTCGTTTCACGCTGAATTTGAGACTATTCATCCGTTTGTCGACGGGAACGGGCGCATCGGGCGCGTTATTATCAATAAGCAGCTTATCGACCAAGGCTATCCTCCGATAATAATACCGAACAAGAGCAAGCGGAAGGAGTATTATCCGCTCTTTGACGCATATGTGATGAATAACGATGCCGGAGGGTTCACACGGTTTTTTTCGTTACTTCTTTTGGAGTCGATGCATAAACGATTGGCGCTGATTTCCGCGAAAAAAATCGTTACCGTCAATCAATGGGCAAAAACGAACGACCTGAACCTCAACAGCGCTCTTAACAAGGCGAAGAATCAGACCATACCCGCGTTTCGCCTTCGTGGTAAATGGATGATAGACGCGGCGTGGGAATAAAGGGCGGACGGCAGGGTGAGGATGCGTATGCTTGTTTCTTGTCTCGCGTGTTTTGGCGTTTATGCGGGAAATAGGTACGCCGGAGGAAGGACGGGTATGTTGCGTGTTTTGCCCGCACAGGGGAGCGGCTTGCAACTCTAATGACAGATTTCGCGGGGACGGCACGGAATGTTGTACATGCTTGCGCAAGGGATAGGAGGGGTGCGCAGCAGCCGCGGCGTGGGTGAAGCCGTGAATATATGTTAAAAAATGGAAAACAGGCGCATCGTATCTCTCGCGTTCGTCATGAGCGCCGTGGCCGAAGCCCCGCAGAGCCCGGTGGGGCACGCAACAATAAAGGGCCCGTTTTTGTAAATGCCCGTGCCGAGAATTATTCTGTGACTACGTACAAAACCATTCCCGCGTGCCCCATGCGCCCGGAATAAATCAACGCCGAATCACGAAACCGCTTCTCATACCCGGAACGCGGGATTAGCGGTATTAAAAGCGGAAAAACGCGCGCAGCAATCGGTAAAAGCGTATATAATAAAAAGGTCGGCGCGTTATGCTCACAAAATAAAATAAAATGCAAAATTCTATTGACACGGGACGCGAAAAGCGATATAATCTATAAAACATATATGCAAACTATGTTATAATGAAGCAGAAGAAACCACCAGTATTGGGCGAAAGAAACGGAGGACAGAATGGCAAAGATAACGAGTACAGAAAATTGGAAGTTTGAAACGAAGGCTCTGCACGTGGGGCAGGAGGAGGCGGACAGCGCGACCGATTCGCGCGCGGTGCCGATCTACCAGACGACGGCGTACGTATTCCACAGCGCGGAGCACGCGGCGGCGCGTTTCGGCCTTGCCGACGCGGGCAACATCTACAGCCGCCTGACGAATTCGACGCAGCAGGTTCTTGAGGAACGCATGGCGGCGCTCGAAGGCGGCGTTGCGGCTCTCGCGCTTTCATCGGGCGCGGCGGCGCTTACCTACACGTTCCAGGCGCTTGCGACGCAGGGCGAGCACATCGTTTCGGAAAAGACGATCTACGGCGGCACGTACAATCTCCTGTCGCAGACCCTGCCGCTCTACGGCATCGAAACCACGTTTGTGGAGCCCGACGTCGAGAGTTTCCGCGCGGCCATTCAGCCGAACACGAAGGCCCTCTTTATCGAAACGCTCGGCAATCCGAATTCAAACGTCGTGGACTATAAGGCGCTTGCGGATCTCGCTCACGAGTATAATATCCCGCTGGTCGTGGACGCGACGTTCACGCCGCCGAACCAGATCCGCACCATCGAGTACGGCGCCGACATCGTCGTTCACTCGCTGACGAAATTCGTGGGCGGCCACGGCACGGGCCTCGGCGGGATCATTGTCGACAGCGGCAATTTCGACTGGAAGGCGTCCGGGAAGTATCCGCGCATATCGGATCCGAACCCGAGCTACCACGGCGTGTCGTTTGCGGACGCGGTCGGCCCCGCGGCGTTTGTGACGTACATCAGGGCGATCCTGCTGCGGGATACGGGCGCTGCCATCGCTCCGCTCAACGCATTCCTGTTTATCCTCGGCCTCGAAACGCTTTCGCTGAGGGTCGAACGCCATATCGAAAATACGCTGAAAGTCATCGAATATCTGAAAAACCAGCCGAAGGTGACGCGGATCAACCATCCGGCGCTTCCGGATCAGCCGAGCCATGAGCTCTACAAGAAATATTATCCGGAGGGCGCAGGCGCCATCTTCACTTTCGACATTGCGGGCGGCAAAGAAGAAGCGTTCAAATTTATCGACGCGCTCGAAATCTTCTCCCTGCTCGCGAACGTGGCGGACGTGAAATCCCTCGTCATACATCCCGCGACCACGACGCATTCGCAACTGACGCCGGAGGATCTCGAGGATCAGAACATCACGCAGGGCACGATACGGCTGTCCATCGGTACGGAAAATATCGACGACATCCTCGCCGACCTCGATAAGGGTTTCGCCGCGATCTGACCACCGGAACCGGGAACAGTGCAGGCCCGGGCGAATGGAAATAATTAACAATTAGTTTCCCCTCAAACGACGCCACACGAAAACAAAGCACCTATAAAAACAAAGCCCGCTCCCGTTTTGGCAGCGGGTTTTGTTCTGTTGTGTCATGCAAGGGCGGCTTATGAGGGCGCATGGGGCGGGGCCCCACCGGGCTATCCGCTCCAATTCCTCGGCTGCCCGTTTCACATAACTGCCTCGCATCGCAAAACAATACACCGAGGTTGATTTCAGAGAGCGAATGTTTCAGCGGGCATCCTACGGGATTTCCGCTGCTATCCCTTGCGCGTCGCCTCCGCTTCGCTCCGGCTCCCTGTGCGGGCAAGGAACATGGCACGTTTTCCATTACACGGCGTATCGCCCTCTCACATTATCGCTAAAACAAACGAGAAGCGGCAGAGAAAATCAAACATTCCCCTGCCGTCCCCCGTACCGCCAACCGACACAGTACCAACAAAGCTCGTCACCATTTCGGCAGCGAGCTTCGTTACGCGGTGTGTAAATTTTGCGCAACATCATGGGGGCGGATCACCCCGGCAACCGGCTCCGCGCTTTGCCGCAACATGCAATTATCAAAGCCATTGCGTTACTCCCGTCCGAGTTTCACGGCCGACTTTCTCATCAACCGACACAGTACCAACAAAGCTCGCCACCATTTCAGCAGCGAGCTTCGTTGCGCAGTGTGTAAATTTTGCGCAACATCATAGTACGGATCACCCCGGCAACCGGCTCCGCGCTCCGCCGCAACATGCAATTATCAAAACCATCGCATTACTCCCGCCCCAGCTTCACCGCCGACTTTCTCATCAGAAAGTTCAGGACGAAGGTGAACAGCGCGATAATGATCAGCATGATAAACGTCGAAACGAATTTGCCGCCGGAGGCTTCCTGCAGCTTGCTTGACACGAGCGGCCCGATGATCGCGGCGGGCACGAGGCAGAAGACGCCCGCGGCGAAATTCATCGGATAATGTTTCGTGCCGAAGAATTTTGCCACGGAAGCCGACTGGAGCGAGGGCGCGCCGCCGTAACTCAGGCCGATCAGCGGCAGCCCGATGCAGATAAGCGGGAGGCTTTCGTTCAGCGCGCCGAGCAGCAGCGATACGCCGCCGAGCAGCATAAAGCACGCGTTGATATACATGGATTTGTGGCGTCCGATCTGATCGAACGAGGCGCCGAGCAGCGGACGGCCGATGCCGTTGCACACGGAAATTATCAGGCCGAGCACGCCCGTCGCGTTGAACGCTTCGGTAATCAGCGCGGCGCTGTTGATAACGAGAAGGCCGCCGATGCCGAGGAAAACGCAGTACGTAAACAGCAGCCAGAACGTGGACGTCCGCAGCGTTTCGCTGAGCGTGTAATCCGCCTTCGGCGTAAACAGCGATTCGGGCGCTTCCGTATCCTTCAGGACCGACGCCTGATCCGCGCCTTCCGCTTCGGCGCCGATAATATTCTCAGCCGCGTTTTTTGCCGCGGCGTCCTTTTCGATAATTCCCGGAGCCGCTGCCGGAGGCTGTTTAATGATAAACGAGCCGATCGTCAAAATGGTCGCCAGCCCGATGCCGAGTATAAGGAAAACCGGCCGGATACCGAACGCGCCGGTCAGCGCGCTGACGATGCTTCCGAGCGCGAGCCCGCCGATTCCGAAGCCGAGCAGCATAATGCCGGACGCCATGCCCGCCCGTCCCGGAAACCACTTCGTGGC
>JAISEX010000304.1 GCA_031263875.1 Eubacteriales Family XIII. Incertae Sedis bacterium
ATACCGCGAGAGGAATATGTATCCGTCCCGCCGCGGGGCGAGGCAAATGATTGTAACTATTCTGTGTAACTCACGAGGAGCGATAATGAGAGAGATACCGACGGGCAGACTGAATAAACGGGTCAAGGCCGTGTGGCGGCTGAGCGGGCTTATCGCCACGGTGATTTTGGGCGCGGTCTGTTTCGGCATCGCGCTCGGCGCGACGTTTATATTGAGGGCGGCGGATCCGGACGCGACCGGTATGACGGCTCTCCTTGCGGATAATCGGGCGCTGCTTATCTACGCGGCGGCCGCGATAACGGCGATACTGTTTGTCATCTACGTTATCATCACGCCGCCGATCCGGTACGCGCGGTGGCGTTTCGCGGTGCTCGAAGACGAGATCGATATTTACCGCGGCATTATCGTGCGGAAGCGCATTATCGTTCCGCTGATCCGGGTCCAGTACACGGACACGACGCAGGGGCCGCTGATGCGCGCCTTTAAGCTCGCCTCCGTAAAGGTCTATACCGCCGCCGGTGCGGAGGGCATCGACGGGCTTGCCGTCCTTGACGCGGAGGATCTGCGGGACAAGGTCGCGGTTCTCGCGAAGCAGGTGCAGGAAGATGTCTGATATCCTCGCGCCCGGCCTGCACAAACTTCACAAGGCGTATCTGGCCTTCTTCGTCGTCAACGGCCTGAAAGCGGTTATTATTCCGTTCGCTATTCTTATAATTGCAAATTTTCGCGACGTGATTGACTTTACGGAAAACACCATTGTACCGTATCCCCTCGCGATGGCGGTGGTTCTCCTCATTCTGCTTGCAGTGATTTTTCTCCTCGGCCTTATCTCGTACAGCCGGTATAAGTGGGAACTGACGGAGAGCGAACTGCGCATCTACAAGGGCCTTATTTTTCGCAAGAAGATCCGGCTTCCGTTTACGCGCATCAACACGATAGACGCGAACGCGAAGCTCGTCGAGAGGATATTCGGTCTCGTGTCGATGAGGTTCGATACGGCGGGCGGCTCGGCGGGCAAGGCTGACGCCATGATCCCGATGCTGCGCCTCGATGAAGCGGAAGCGCTGAAAGCGGAGATATTCCGCCGCAGGGACGGCGGCGCGCCCGTCATTATGGGCGAAGCGGCGAACGCGCCGGGCGCTGGTGTTTCGCCGGCGAATCCGCCGATCTACGACCCGGCCGCTCCATTGCCGCCGGTCTACGATGCGGCGCAGAATATCGGCATTGCGGCGCAGGACATACGCGGCGTTTTCGCGGGGAATAACCGCGACAGCATTCCCGTGGAGTACGAGTACCGGCTTTCCGGCAAGGAGATATTTCTCGCGGGCATCGTCAACAGCCACGCGTTTCTCGGAGCGCTGATTTTATTCGGTATAGTCGGCGGTTTGTACGGATTTATCCAGGATGCCGCGTCAATAGCGAATTTCGACATCACCGATATTATCGTCGGCATAGTAGACGGCTTTGTCACGTCAGGAACGAACAGCAGCGCCGTTATTATCGCGATCGTTATCGTCTTTGTCCTGATAATTGCCGTCGGCTATATCTTCGCGGTCGTGACGAAATTTATCACTTTCGGCGGGTTTACGATACAGAAACGCGGCGACCGCATCGAGGTGAGCCGGGGCCTTCTCGCGCGCAAATCGAGCAGCATCGTTACGCATCGCGTGCAGACGCTGGGCGTCAGTCAGGGGCTGCTGATGCGCGTATTCGGTTACGTGGAGGTCCGCGCCGAAACCGCGAGCGCTTTGGCGGCGCAAAGTGGCGACAAGAACGGCGGCCTGGAAGATTCCGTTATCCATCCGTGCATCAAAATAGGCAAACTCGACGATTTTATCGCCGGAGTTATTCCGGAATTTAACGACCGGCCGCAGCAGCTCGAAACGCTGACGCTGAAAGCTCTGCGCCGCAGCATGATACGTTACGGCATGTGGAGCGTTATTCTCATTGCGCTTCCCGCGCTTATCGCAAACCAGTTGGGTGCGCCCGTGCCGCTCCCCGCGCTGATTCCCGTCGTGGTTTTCTGCGTGTTTATGGGTTACCTGAAGTGGCGGGGCCGGGCCATCAGCCGAACGGACGACATGATCGCGATACGAAGCGGTGCGATACGCCGCAGGCGCGTCTACATACCGCGGCGGAAGATCCAGCACGCGCGGAAGCAAATGAACCCGTTCCAGCGCATGGCGGGCATGGCGACATACGGCGTCTATACCGCAGCAATGCGCGACACGCGCAACGCGATCAAGGATATCACCGCAGCCGGAGCCGACGATTATCTCGAATGGGTGGAACCGCGGCATAGCGCGCACCGGCAGGCGGCGGAATAATGCTTACGGATAGGCGAACGATGAAGCGGGCGGCAAATGAGGGCGTCAACGGGCGAGTAGGCGGCGAACAGGGAACAGAGGCGAATAGGGAACAAGAGTAAATCCCTTATATTTAAATTAGTAATAGATAATGACATTAAATTCACGTACGTATTATGTTTATATCGCGGAGTGCGCGGACGGGACGCTTTACACGGGCTACACGGTTAACGTCGAGCGCCGCGCCAAAGCGCACAATGACGGCAGGGGCGCGAAGTACACGAAACCGCGGCGCCCCGTTACCATCGTCTACACGGAATCGTTCCCCTCAAAGAGCGCGGCGATGAAGCGGGAAGCGGCGATCAAACGCCTGCGCCGGCAAAAGAAATTGGCGCTGATCGGTTTGGAGTAGCGGGGGTGGTAAGTGCTCGTGTTAAGCGGCGTGCGCCGCGGAATGTAATAAAAGATGTGCTTCTATAAGATTCGCGTGAATAGTCGCGCTTTTGTGCGAGCGCGTGGATTGAAACATGTACGAACTGCTCGAAACTCCTTCCCATGCCCGTCGCGCTCCATGCGAAGCGCGTGGAAGAAATATTTTTCTTTCCACAACCGCTTAACTTTATAACGGTTATCCGTTATAATAGTTGCAGGAGGTTTTTCGTTGTGAATATCAATGATCTTTTGACGCAAAAAAATCTAACCAAATATAAGCTCTCGAAGATAAGCGGCATTCCGTTTGCCACCATCAGCGATATCAGCACCGGCAAGGCAAAAATAACGAAATGCTCGGTCGAAACACTGTATAAGCTGGCGAAAGCGTTGGGCGTTTCAATGGAGGATTTAGTTGCTGATAGTATGGAATATCGCCAAAGTTTTGAGGCGTACAAGAGCACCGTCTGTCACCGTGTCCACGATATGGGCGATATGGATTTTATTATCGACACGCTGGAATCGGACAAAATTCGTAAGCTCTATCAGAAACAATGGTATCCCGAAAGCCTGTATCTGCTCGCGATGGTGGATTACCTCAGCCGCGAAAACGACCTGCCTGTCTGCAGCGAATACGACGATATTCGGTCGGCGCGTCTGCGCGAGCCGTTCTATCCCGCAAGCGTTCTGACTCTCTGCGCCGCATTGGGAAATAGCAAGCCCAAACGCCAAAGCCGGCAGGAGGCGATCCCTGAATTTATGCGGTTCAACATTGTCGAAAGTGAGGTGAGAAATGTCGTCTGAAATGCCGTTTACCAAAGAAAATCTGAACACGTATCTTAAGGAGCTTGCAAAGGAATTCCGCAAGTTGAACGGGACGGCGATGCCCGCCGAAATCATTTTGGTTGGCGGCGCGGCAATTCTTGCGAGCTACGGTTTTCGCGAAATGACGTATGATATCGACGCGGTGATGATGGCCTCATCGGTGATGAAAGAAGCCATAAACCGCGTTGGCGACAGGCTTGGTCTGCCAAACGGTTGGCTCAACGCCGATTTTCGCAACACCAGATCATATTCGGATAAGCTGCGTGGCGTGTCCGTTTATTACAAGAAATTTTCCAACATTCTTGAGGTGCGGACAGTTGACGCGGAATATTTGATCGCGATGAAGCTGATGAGCGGCCGTAAATACAAGAACGACCTTTCGGATATTGCGGGCATTTTGTGGGAACACCGGAAAAGCGGGAACCCAATCACGCGGGAAGCCGTCGAGAAGGCCGTCGTTACGCTCTACGGTGGCTGGGCGCATATCCCTGCCGATTCAAGGAAGCTGCTTGACGCCCTATTTAAAAGCGGTGATTACGAAACGCTTTATCTG
>JAISEX010000100.1 GCA_031263875.1 Eubacteriales Family XIII. Incertae Sedis bacterium
CTTTGGCTTGCGAAACCTTTGCAATTGTATCATTGGGAGGGTTTTTATTACTACACTTATCGCTTCTGCTTATTCCGTTCTCCCCACCTTAGGTGGGGGTTTAATGGAGATCTTAATTATACGCTGAAATCTTGTCGCTTCACAGGGATTTTCGCAAGCGCACATTAATACCGGGAGCGCATGGGGCGCTCAAAAAAGGAGGCTTTTTTCGTGAATGCTCGTGTAGAACTTTCCCGCGATTGCTGACAAACTCATTTTGCGCGCCCCACCGGGCTTTTCGGGGCTGCGCTTCGCTCCGGCCGCTTCGCGGCTGCTACCGCACCCCTCCTATCCCTTGCGCGAGAAATGCGGGCGGAGAACACGGCGCGCCCATCCTCGCCACGGCGTACCGCTTTATCACAAAACCAAAAGAACGGCGCGAGATGCAAATATGGCGTAGCCGCCCTCTCTCCGCCGTCTCCAGTTACCTTACAAAGCCTTACTCAAATAAACCATATCCACCAATTGAACACCCTCTTCAAATATCGGATGGTCGTAATTATCAGTAAAAAAGCCCTCAATTCTATGGGAACTCCTGAAACCGTGTTTCCGGTAAAACCGCATTATCCGCGGGCTATCGCCGGTCCCCACCAGCATTGTCCGATACGTGCCCTTGTACTGCGAAAATATGTGGCGCAATAGTTCGCTTCCATATCCGTGGCCATGCCATTTTTCATACGTAGCGATGTTTTTCAGTTCACAAACATCATCGCTTTCCTGTGTAACAACGCAGATGCTTTTGAGACCGCCATCGTATAAAGCGAAAAGTTCGCCGCGCTCCAGATATTTGTCTATCATGGATTCCTGTTCATCAGCGAGCAAAAGTAAATCCAAAAATTGTTTTTTGTTCTCGCGAACTCTCTTTATCTCCACAATACTCACCCAAACTTTTACTGTACCGCCCAAAGCCAAACGGGAAAGTTCATATTTTTCCAAATGAAACCAGAGCCGCGAAAAGAATGATGCCCGATACCGATAGCGCAATTATTAGTATGACGTGAACCGGCGCCGTATACCTGCCGGCGGGCCCTATCAGCGTAACCACGTAAATAAACAATGCTATGCCCGCGATAAACAGCGAGCTCCACGCGGCGACGCTCCACAGCGCCGTATCCACGCCCGGATGTTCATCGCGGAAGTAGCCCAGATGTATGCTGAAACGACAGGAAAAAATGAGTTCGGCGGCGCTCAGAAGTACGATAACCACCGCTCGCGCGCCGTTTTTATATGTTGTCTTTTCCCTCATCTGCATTTTCAAAAACCTTACGCCGCGTTCCGTCAGTATAATTATATGTCGAAATCCTATCGTTTCGCAACTTCACGGGGAGCCGGCACGGAGAGTGCGCTCACGCTGTGTCCCCTCTCGTTTTTTTGTGGCGGTTATGCGATAAACCGGTTCGCCGCAGAAGGACGAGCATGCCCGGTGCTTTGCCCGCATAAGGAGCGGCCGAGGTCTGCAATGACAGACGGAGTAAAGACGGCACGGAAGTTCGCGCATGTCCCGCGCACGGTAGAGCGCCACGGGCTGAAGCCCTGCGCTCCTCGTTGTGCGAGGTACGACGGAGCTGAAGCTCCTGTACCTCTGCCAAGGGATAGCAGGGGTGCGCAGCAGCCGCGAAGCGGCCGGAGCCCCGGACAGCCCGGTGGGGCTGTTTTCTCCTTGTGATTCATGTTAAATCCTATCATTTCCCATTTCGCAAGACCCGATAAATCAATCCCGGCAGCCCCATGCGCCCAAAATCAAATCCGGTCATTCTCAATAATCCACCAGATCATTCAGCCACTTGCGCGACCGGAGCCGGCGCCAGAGGATCGTGAACTTGACGAGTTCCTCGACTTGTATGCACAGGACGACGAGGTAGACAGGAAAGCCGAGCAGTAGCGCGCAGACAAAGGCGACCGGCACGCCGATACACCATATCGTGGCGGATTCGCAGAGCATGGCGAAGCGCGTATCGCCGCCCGAGCGGAGCGCGCCCACGACGACGGCGCTGTTGAAGACCTTGAGGAACAGGAAGCCCGCAAAGACGTACAGAATGTAGTGCGTCAATTTGATGCCTTCCGCGGAAAACCCGAACAGCGAAACCACCGGCTGTGATAAGCCGATCAGCAGACCGCCCGCAACGAGCCCGATAACGACGCCGACTTTCAGGATGCGCATCGCCATGCGGTACCCTTCCTCCAGTTTGCCCGCGCCCAGCTTTTCGCCGACGAGGATCAGCATCGCGTCGCCGATCGAGAAACAGAACAGCGAGAACAGATTCAGTATCGTATAGCCCGCCTGATAAGCCGCAAACTCGATTTCGCTCATATGCCCGATCGCCGAGCTGTACATGGCGGTGCCGAGCCCCCACATCATCTCGTTGATGGTCGTCGGGACGGCGTTCCGGATAACGCGCCGGAGCAGATCCTTGTTCCACGAGAAAAATTCCTTGATCGGGCCCGCCACGAAATTTTTACGGATAAATATCACGTAGATATAGAGCAGCAATTCGAGCGCGCGCGAGATCACGGTGGCCGTACACGCGCCCATTATGCCCATCTTCGGCATACCGAGGAAGCCGTATATCAGCACGAGGCCCAGCCCCGTATTGGTGCAGAATACCACGATGCTGATTTTCAGCGGAATGCTCGTCTGCTGCGTCGCCCGCAAGAGAGCGGTCAGCGGCACCACGATGCTCCACGTGAGGAATATGATCGAGCCGAGGCGGATCCACGGCACGCCGAGCTCCAAGACCCGCGGGATATCCGTAAATATACCGAGAATAAACCGCGGGAAGAACAGGCCGAGCGTAAAAAAGAGGACGCCGATGCCGAACGAAACGGTCAGCGCGATGCCCGTCACGCGCCGGATATTCACGAGGTCGCGCTTCCCCCAGAGCTGCGCCATATACGTGATGGCCCCGCCCGTAAACCCGAATAATATCATCCAGAAGACGAAGAAGATCTGCGTCGACAGCCCCACCGCCGCGAGCTCGGTTTCGCCGAGTTTCCCGACCATCAGATTATCGACGAGGCTGAGCGACGAAGCGATCAGGCTTTGCAGCGAAAGGGGTAACGCAACGCGAAGCAGAGTCCGATAAAATCCTCTGCTTCGCTCGTTATCATTTTTGAGTTGGTTTTTCTTCTTAAAACTCACGTTTTGAGCGACACCATATTTCCTTTCAAGGAGTCTATTATATCACCCTCATCGGGGTCGTCGTCAAGCGGCGTATCTTTCGGGGAGCTGTTCGGGCGCATGGGGCACTGCGTGCCCCACCGGGCTATTCGCTGCAATTCCTCGGCCGCCTCTTTCACAAAACTATGCCACGGAGTAAACGCAACGAACGGAATATGAACATGTTCGCGTAGGCGGCCTGCGGGATTTCCGCTGCTCTACCGTGCGCGGCAAGGCGGGCAAAGTATCCGGCACACCCGCCCTTACGCGGCGTTCCCGTTCATCTCATGCGCAGCAAAAAAGCACGAGAGCAAACCCGGCGCGAACATCCTTCCCGTGCCGTCCCCTTTTACAGAAGCCGCTCCTTCTCCCCACTCACACTTTAACCACTGCCCCGTTTCCTTCTGCGGAACCTGTCAGAGCATTTTCCTCCGGGTCGTCGTCAAGCGGCGTGATCCGGCGTGCGTTCCGCTGGTTCGCGATAATGGTCGCAAATAATATCAGCAGGAGCAAAACGCCTTCGACCGATTGCGAAACTTCCGTCTGCGACAGGCTGATAAGCGCCAAACCGTTAACGATGATCGTTATCGTAAATGAGCCGAGAATGACCTTATACATCCGCGCAGTAACGCCGCCCGTGACGAGAACGCCACCGAGGAAAATCGCCATCGCGACCTTCATCTCCGTAAACGAACCCATCGTCTGGCTCGTCCCGCCGACGTTCAAAATCGAAAAGAGCGCGGCGCAGCCCGACATCATACCGGACAGCCCGAACGCGGCTATCTTCATGATATCCACGCGAATACCGACGTATTTCGCGACGATCTCGTTCTCGCCGATCGCCTGACTATTACGCCCAACCCGCGTAAATTCAAAGACGTAATACATGATGGCCAAAATCACGATAAAGACGATCATCTTGTACGTAAGGAATTGCAGCCTCTCGACATCCTCAAACACCGGCTTATTCAGCCAGTAGAGATCGGGCGACAGATACGACACGTTGATCTTGAACTGTATCTTGTGAACGATGCCGCGCAGACCGATCAGCATCGCGAGCGTCAGCATAAACGACGGCACCTTGAGCTTTGCCACGATAACCCCATTCAGGATCCCGACGAGCAGGCCGACGATGATTGCGATCGGTATCATCAGATACGGCGATTCCAATTGCTCCGAAGCCCACATGCTGATAACCCCCGAAAACGCGAGATTCACACCCACCGAAAGGTCGATGGAGCCCTGCGCGACGACGAACAGCATTCCGCAGCCGATCAGCACGATAATAATGGATTGCTCGATAAGCAGACTGATATTGAACGCCGACAGCATTCTCCCGTCGCTTTTCACCGTAAAGAACAGCAGCACGACCACAAACGCGATTATCGGGACGATATCCTGCAGTTTGGACATAAATTTATTCATATCATCACCTCGATCACCGACTGTTCCGTAAAGGAATCCCCGCGCGTAATGCTTCTGACGGGCCGCCCGTCCTTCATAACGATCAGATTATCCGCCATGCCGATTACCTCCGTCAGCTCGTCCGAGATCAAGATCATCGCGATGCCCTGCTCCTTGGCCTCCTTCATCAGTTGGTAGATATACGCCTTGACGCCGACGTCGACGCCGCGGGTCGGGCAGTCGAGGATCAAAACGTCCAGATCCTTCGCGAGCCACCGCCCGAGATTGATCTTCTGCTTATTGCCGCCCGAAAGCGCGTCGATATTCTGTGCGTAGCCCGTGGTCTTGACCGTGAGCTTCGCGATCATCTCATTCGATAATTTCTTCAGCTTGCGCGGCGAGAGGAAATCCAGCGCGGATCTCAGAATGCCGAGCGAGGGCAGCGTCGCGTTGTCGATAATGCGCGCGTGGAGCATCAGCGCCTCGTTGTCCCGGTCTTTCGGAACGTAGGCCATATGGTGCTTCAGCGCGACCGCTCCATTTTTGACGGTAATGTCCTTCGCGGTCAGCCGCACGCTCCCGCCTTTCAGCTTAGACAGGCCGTAGACCGCCTTGCCGACCGAATGGATGCCCGAATCGCTGAGTCCGCAAAAGCCGAGTATCTCGCCCCGGTGGACCTCGAACGACAGATCCTCCACCTCGCCGGGAATCGTCAGGTGCTCCGCCGTCACGACGACCTCGTCCCGGTAATCCGGCGCCCTGTCCGCCCGGTAATAATCCCCGCTGATCTCGCGCCCGACCATCATATACCGCACCTTTTCCGCCGTCGTTTCCGCGGTGAGCACGTCGCCCACCACCTCGCCGTCGCGCAGCACGGTAATGGAATCCGTGATCGCGATCATCTCCTCGATATCGTGCGTAATAACGATGACCGACTTCCCCATCGCCTTGAAGCGGTTCATGATCTTGTAGAGCTTAGTGCGGTTGTTCAGCGAGAGCGACTGCGTGATCTCGTCGAGAAGCAGGATGTCCGGTTCGACCGACAGCGCGCGCGCCAGTTCAATGATCTTATTATGCTCGATAGCGCCGGACGGCATCGCGTTCTTGCCGAAGCCGGGCAGCTCCCATTTCGTCAACACGGCGTTTGCGCTGTCGCGCAGCATCTTCCGGTTGATAACGCCGGCCGTCGTGAATTTGTCCAAACGTCCGAGGAACATGTTGATAGCGATCGGCAGTTTCTCGATAACGCCGAGCTCCTGCATAACCATCGCGATCCCCGCGCGGTTCGCGTCGAGCGGCGATTCGGGACGGTAGGGCTCGCCCTTTACAAACATCTCTCCCGCGTCGTGTCCGTAAATGCCCGCGAGCTGGGATAACAGCGTGGATTTCCCCGAACCGTTCTCGCCGATCAGCCCCCGTATCTCGCCGGGTTTCAGCGTAAAATCGACGTTGATATTCGCCTTCGTGGAGCCGAAACTCTTGTACAGCCCGCGTATTTCAAGCAGATTGTTATACTCGCTCATTTCACGACTCCTTTCACCTTCCGCTGCCCCACGACACCGAATACGATAAGAAAGAGGCCGAGGATCGCTTCCTGGAACGTGCCCGACTCGACGTGCATCAGCGTTAGGCAGTTAAACACGGCAAAGAGCAGGAACGAACAGATCGGCACCGCGATAATGACGTTGATGCGTTTTTGCATAATATCGGCGAGAAGCGCGATGGCGAGCGGTTGGAAGATGAGGAAAATGCTCGTCAGCCCCGTCTTGACCGTCGTATAACCCGAATAACTCTCCTGCAAAAACGAGGTGACGCCGATAAGGAGCCCCGTGATAAGCCCGACCCAGAGCAGCGTCTTCTTGAGATTGACGCCGAGCGCCAGCGCGACCTTCTGGTTACCGCCGATCGAGCGGATATTAAACCCGATCGAGGTCTTATTATATATAAAATAGATGATGACAAAACCGATCACCAGAATAATCAAGCATTGCGGCAGTTGCGCGAGAACCTGCAGATCCTTGTGCAGCGCTTCCTCCACCAAGGGGCCGGTCTTCGCGTTCGTTTTCAGGAACACGGACACCGCCTCATAGACCATCGCCAGGCTGATGCCCGCGATCCACGAGGGTATTTTCGTAAAGGAAAAGACGCAGAAATTGATAAAGACGAGCGCGGATCCGACCAGCACGCCCGCGATAATGGCGCCGCCCAGTCCCCACATATT
>JAISEX010000110.1 GCA_031263875.1 Eubacteriales Family XIII. Incertae Sedis bacterium
CGATTTTCGTGATCTCACCAAACGTGACCAACGCCACATTACCGCATTCGGCAGCCTTCTGTTTACATCCTATGGTAAATCCGCTTTTGGAGAAAAGGTAAAACCGCACATTTTTATAATGAAATAGCTGGCTTCGCTCCACAAGCGTGTTAAGAACGCCGGTATCGATCTTTTTGTTTGTCCACTTGCATTCGCCAAACAGCGCGGAATTTTCGCCGTCCGTTCCCATGATATCGATTTCAGCCGTACATTTATGTTTAATATCATTGCCCCACCAGCGCCCGAGATCGGTAAATGCTATCGGGATTTCGCCGCCTTCCCGCAACTTCCACAGGTATTGAATACAGATATCCTCAAAGACAGCGCCCATATAATCGCTGATCATCGGGGATATTTTTTCATAGACAGCATCGGCCAGCCCGCGATTGATCGAAGCAATATTGTCCGGAATAAATCGATACCAAAACCGAAACAGATTATCGTCGATTTTATAAATCGTCTTTCTCGGAGAACGCTCGCCAAAAGGCGTTTCCTTTTTAATAATGCCAAGAGAAATCAGATTCTTGATATAAGCGGCGCAGACGCTCGTTTCTTCGCCGACCTTCGACGATATTTCAGACAGCTTTGTGCTGCCCGTCGCGATAGCGGTAATGATCGCATTGTAAAGAGCCGGCTCACGCACTTCTTGCTTCAAGAGGTTGCTCGGTTCTTCAAAGAGCGGACTGGTGGGGTCGAAGAAATTACGTTTAATGTTTTCTTCAAGCGTCAACCGGTCATTCATCTGAAGTAAATATTGCGGGGTTCCGCCGACTATGCCGTAAATGACGGCCATATCTCGTTCCGAAAAATTCTTGAAATAACGTCTGCTTTCAAAGAAATCAAACGGCTGTATTTTGAATTGCGCGGTTCTCCTGCCATACAGCGGAGCTTTATAGGCAAGCACATGATTTTCCATGAAGGACATGGATGACCCGCATAAAATCAAAAAGAGCTTTGAAGTCCCTTTGTGTTTATCGATCAGTGATTGAAGCGTTGAGGCAAGGCTTTTTGACGCCTTCGCGACATAGGGGTACTCGTCGATGACGAGAATGATTCGCTTCTTTTCGGCCAGTTTGAAAACGTATTCAAGCGCTGCCTGAAAAGAGGGAAATACGGTATTTTCAAGTGTTTCATCGGTAAAGGAAAGAATGCTTTTGCTGAAATTCTCGAGATTTTGCTGGGCGTTGCTCTCGATCCCGGTGAAAAATATAGCCCGCTTATCCTTCATGAATTCAGTAATAAGCGCGGTTTTACCCACGCGGCGCCGACCGTAAATAACGGGGAACTGAAAACCCTTTGTCCGGTAGAGCTTGTTTAACTTTTGCAATTCTTTTTCACGACCGATAAACATAATGTCAATCACCTCAAAATAGCTAAGATACGATTTACTTAATTATATCTTAGTTAATCAAAAAGTCAACCGGTGTGCGTGATTCTGTTTCGCGATTATTAAAGATATATCTATTGTGCGGAAATAGCTAGGATACGATTTACTAAATCATATCTTAGCAATTCATCAAGCGACTATCTCGATTGCGTTTGAGCCGCATAAGCAAAACGGAGGCCGCGACATCTCTGCGCGGCCCCTCGTTTTATTCATGCGTAATATGCTTTGTTTAACTGACTTAGCTCACCCACACGCCATTTGCTTTGAAGGTGTAAGTTTTCCCGCCGATGCTCTGTTTCCCGGTCAGCATTTTGCCATTGCCGGAGAGATAGTACCAGCTTCCGTCGGTGTCTTTCAGCCACTTGCCGGCAACCATCGCGCCATTTCCGGCGAGGTAATACCACGCGTTCTTGTCTTTCACCCAGCCGGTTTTCATCGTACCGCTAGTGGTGAAATAGTACCACGTGCTTCCGTCTTTGACCCAACCGGTCTGCATAGCTCCGCTTTCGGCGAGATAATACCACGCTTTGTAGTTCGTGTCGTACAGCCATCCGGTTTCGGCTTCGCCGTCCGTGAGATACTCCCACGCGCCCGTTTCGTTCTGCACCCAGCCGCTCTCCGTTACCGGCGTGTCGTCCGCCGGACTAGTGGGATCCGTCGGATCGGCCGGATCGACTGAATCGCTTGGATCCGCGGGATCGACCGGATCGGCCGGGTCCGCGGGATCTTCATCATCGGCAGGAGGGGCCGGGTCCGGAACATACGCAGGCGCTTTGTAACTAAACGTCGCGAATATGCTGCGTTTCGGCGCGACCGTCGTCGTGAATTCCTTCAGGTTCTGTACGCCGTCCAGCCGCTTGCCGTCGACGGTTATCGCTTCTATCACGTAGTTCGGCTGCGTTGCGAGGACGAGGCACTGGCCGCCGTCCGCTCCGAATATCACGCCGCCGTAGCCCGCGTCGTAATCGACGCCCCATGGCACGGGAGCGCCGACGAACTCAAAGCCCGCCGCCAGCGTCACCGCGCCCGCGGGCATCGTGAACGTCAGCGGGTTCGCGGTCTTATCCGTAAGCGCAAGGCCGCTCGCTGTCCAGCCCGTAAACTTGTAACCGTAATCCGGTGTCGCCGTAACCGAGACGGCCGTTCCCGCGACGCGTGAGCCGCCGGACGTTGACACGCTACCGTTCTTGCCCGCCGTGACCGAGAGCGCGTAGCCCTCGCTGACCGTGACGTCAAACGTCGTCGTTTGGCTTTGATATGCCACGGTGACGGTAGTGCTTTCCGTAAGCACCGCGCCATTCGCGGGGGATGTCGTGTAACCGCCCGTTATCACGCCCGCGCCGCCGCCGCTGAGCGTTGCGGTCACTTGCAGACCGGTGAGGTCGAGCGCGT
>JAISEX010000161.1 GCA_031263875.1 Eubacteriales Family XIII. Incertae Sedis bacterium
TTGCGGCTGTTTCCCCGCCGCTTGCCGTCCGCCGCGTAATTTCACAAACGGTTTGCCGTCCGCTCTGTACGCAATTTCCTCTTACCGCGCTTTCACTTATTACCGGCACATTTTCAAGGCCACAGGGAGCGAGGTAACGTTCACTCCCTGCGGTCGCTCACTCCTCCGCTCACTTCGTTCGCTTCGCTGTCCTGTTTTACCTTGCGGCTGAAGCCGCGTAAAACAGGCGTAGCCGAGCGACGCGCACGGTAGAGCGCCACGGGCTGAAGCCCTGCGCTCCTCGATGTGCGAGGTACGACGGAGCTAACGTTCGCTTCGCTCTCTCCTCCGCTCGGCGTTGCCTCGCTACGCTGTCCTGTTTTGATTGCGGCTGAAGCCGCGCAAAACAGGCGAAGCTCCTGTACCTCTGCCAAGGGATAGGAGGGGTGCGTAGCAGCCGCGAAGCGGCCGGAACGAACGCGGAGCCCCGGATAGCCCGGTGGGGCACTCAAAACAAGGTCGTTTTGGTACCTGTCCGCCAAGAAATGTCCCGTGGGCTACCGACAAAATCATTTTAAGTGCCCCATGCGCCCAAAACCAAACGCTGCTAATCCCGCATACCGCCGTCTATCATCACGCCGCAGCCCTGGCCGCCGTCCACGGTGAGCATGGCGCCCGTGCAGAACGGCACCTCGTCGCTCGCGAAGAAGACCGCCGCGTTCGCGATTTCCCACGGCTCCGCGTAGCGTTTCATCGGAATGGTCGGCATAAAGAGCTTCTCGGTTTCGCCGCCGCGGTTCACCATGCCCGTATAGGTCGAGCCCGGCAGGATCCCGTTGAACCGTATGCCGTACTCGCCGTACTCCATCGCCAGCGATTTGACCATGTTCTTCATGCCGGCTTTCGCGGCGCTGTATATCGCGTTGCGCGGCAGCCCGTCCTCGGCGGCGAGCGATATGGTATAAACGCAGTTGCCCGCGCGCTTTTCCATCATCGTCGGAAGGACCTGACGCGTCAGATACACGTTCGCGCGCAGGTTTACGTTCATCAGCCGGTCGTATTCGAGCGCCATATCGAGCTGGTGAAAATCGTAATTCGCCGCCATTCCCGCGTTTCCGTAGAGCACGTCGATGGTCCCGAAGGTGTCGAGCGCCGCCCGCACGAGCCGGTCAATCGCGGAGAGGTCTTCGAGATCCGCGTCCACATAGCGGGCCTCGCCGCCCTTTTCCCGCAGCGCCGTTTCGACCTCGCGACCTTTGGCTGCGCCGAGCCCGTTGAACACGACCTTCGCGCCTTCCTCCACAAAACGGTGTGCCGCCGCCTCACCGATACCGGACGTCGCGCCCGTGATAATCGCTGTTTTACCGTCAAGCCTGCCCATAATTTGCCTCATTTCTGCTAACGCTTGGGATGTGAGTCGCTACGCTCCCAGCTGCGGCGAATGAATCGCCGCTTGCAGAAACAAATTCCTCATAAAAAATGTTTCTGCCAACAATAGCTTCTTCAATTTTTGTTTTTCCCTTATTGAGGCAAATTAATTGAAATGCCTCCGGCGGCGTGTGAAAAGCTTTTCACACTTACCCTCCTGTCACATTATATAAGAATGAAATATGAAAACTACTTCTCTATTTTACCACTTTTTTTCGCAAGCGGCGCGCGATATACAGCGGCGCGTACAGCAGCAGCCACACCGCCGCGAGAATCCCGATAGTGCCGAAAATATAGCCCGGGCTTCCGAGCAGGCTCTCCAGCATCGAGAGCGGCGAGCCCGGAGCCGGTTCGCTGAGGAAAAAGAAATTCGTGCCGAGCGCGCGGTTCAGTAAGAAGATCGGCGGCGTAATGGCAAGCATAAAGACCAGCGGCATCCACAGCCTGCGGGCGTTGGGGCGCAATTCGCCGGCGCACAAAAGCATCACGGGATACGCTATTTCAAACATATGGATGATAAAACTCTGCAGGCAGAAGAAATTCGCGGGCGGATACATCGTCCAGTCGGGAAAAAGCAGCGCCATCACCGCGCCCGGAACCGACAGGCTGTAGAGGAATTCCCCCGTAAACGCCGTCGGCCGCGCCGTATGGATGGCGATCACGATAATCGTGATGCCGCAGAGATGCAGCGGCAGGATGTTCCAATCGTAGACGCCGAGAAACGCGCAGAGCATCTGCTTGGTTATCTCCAGCGCAAGCACAATGCCCGCCACCGCGACGCGCAGGCGGCCGCGCATTTTTTCTCCGGCCCGCCGGTACAGCGCCGATATGCACACAATACCCACGATAATGCCGCAGAGAAATATCAGATGCGTCGCGTCGAAATGCGCGAACCCTATTCCGTCCGGAATGTGATTTCTGTCAGTAAAAAAAGTCCCTGTTGTCAAACCTTCTCCCGTGTAATAACGCCCCGGCACGTCCTTAATTGCCAGAACAATCCTTGTTGATTATATCATATGAGCCGCTTTGCCGCCGTGCCGCCCGCGACAATTTCAACACACATTTCTTTTGTGGGCGCATGGGGCACTCAAAAACAAAAGGCGGTTTTTCGCAACTGCCCCGCGTGAAGAACTTTGCCGCGATTGCATACAAAATTATACTGAGTGCCCCACCGGGCTATCCGGGGCTCCGCTTCGCTCCGGCCCCGGCGCTAACGCGCCGTGGCTGCTGCGCACCCCTCCTATCCCTTGCGCGTCGCAACGCTTCGCGTTGCTCTCCGTAGGGGGCTGCTGCCCCCACTCGGCGGACTGCGCCAGCTTCGCTTCGCTCATTGCCTCCGTCCAGTCACCCCCCGAGCGGTAATCCGCCGTGTCCTTCGGCACGGCTCCGATGAGGGGAAGTGCCTTCCCCTCAAACTCCCCTTGGGCGCTGCTTCGCATCGCCATCACATGCGAGAAAAGTGCGCGGCACGCCCGTCCTCTCTACGGCGTCCCCGTCTGCCGCACGCGCGCCAAACGAAACGAGATACCAAAACGTGATAGGCCATTCTCATTATGCCGTCCCCCTGCCGCCATGTAAGTATCACATCCCGCCCATTTTACCGCGCCATTTCAAACTGAATATAACGAAGTTTATTATTTCCGCAATCCGTTGAACTTGTTATAAAATTCTCGATTTATGCATCTCGATTTATGCGTACTGCAATAATTTACCATTACGCAAAACCCGATCCCATCAGCCGCCATACAAACCCATCGCCGCGACGACATCAAACGTATAGACAAAACCGAGGATCACATTTGCGCGCGTAATGGATTTCATGCCGCGGGCGCGGGTTTCGGGCGTCAGCGGCAGAAGCAGGAGCCGAATAACGGTCACGAGGCACTCGATTAAAAATACGATTTCTAGCATCATGACAAATTGAGCGCCATTGAAAGAAACGGAATACCGCTCACCCGCTTGAAACGACGCGGCAAAAATCCCGGTCAGGCCGAAAATGGGCAGATACCACAGGAGCGCCAGCACGCCGTAGACCGAACGCGCCCGGCGCCGCCCGAGCAGAACGGGCAGCGTCCGGCGCCCCGACGCGCTGTCGCGCTCGATATCGCAGATGTTGTTCGTCATC
>JAISEX010000251.1 GCA_031263875.1 Eubacteriales Family XIII. Incertae Sedis bacterium
ATGGAGAAATGGCGATTGGAACGCGGAACGTCGGCGGGGAAATATATTCGTTTAAAGGAAATGGGGTTTGGATAAGCTCGTCCGAACAAAACAAAGCATAGATCGCATGAGTAGAGCAGGGGACCGCATGGAAACGTGCGGCCCTGCTTCTTCACGTTTCCGGCCGCTCAGCCCCATTACCCAGAATTTCGCCCGGAGCCATGTGCGTCTGTTCGCCGGAAAAGGCTTGATTGTGGGCGTTTCGGCGGTAATCTATCGGCTTGCTCCCGGTGTTTTGCTTGAAGACGGCCGTGAACGCGCCGGCCTTTTTATAGCCGGTCTGCGCCGCCACCTGCGCGATTGGCATATCCGTTTCCGCAAGCAGCCGCTTGGCCTCGCGCACCCGAATATCGGTCACGTAGCGGTGGATCGTCGTGCCGGTAACGGCTTTGAAGGCGTATTTGAACTTGCTCGCGCTCATGCAGGCGAGTTTCGCGAGCTGTTCGACGGTCAGCGCCGTTCCGTAATTGCCGTCGATAAATAATTGCACCCGGGCGATTTCGGCCCGGTCAGCGCGTGACATTGTGATTTGACACCTTTCTGTAAATACCCCAAAAGGACAATGTTTTGCCGCAAAAAGACAAATCATGCCTCATTTATTGACAAATCTCCCTCACCCTTGTATGATAGTGGCACCCGGGTTAGCTCTTGCTAATTAGCAAATGCTAACCACCGTCCTGTATAGAATAGTGCATAAAAACGGATATGTCAACGGGCGGACGAAGGCGGGTCGGGAGGTGAATATCCGCGTGGTCTTATCTTCGGTTCAGGCGGACGAAAGCGTGCGGATAACGGCGATGTGGGCCGAAGACGAGGTGAGAAACGCACTCGAGGAAATCGGCATTACGGAGGCTTCCGAGATCCGCGTAAAATTAAAAACGTTTGACGGCGTGTTCGTTATTGAGGTGAAAGGCAGGTGTATTTTGATCGATGAGGAAGTGGCTCAGCGAATGGTTGTGAAAAAAATCGGGCGGAGGGCGGAATATGCGTAAGGTGTTCGCCGTCATAGCGGTGGTCTTTGTTATCGGCGTGTTTCCGGCGCAGGCGTATGCCGACGATTCCTACGAAACGTGGAATCAGGTCGTCGATGAAATGGAAGCCGTTATAGACGGGGCGTACGATCTCTACACCTCCGGCGAGGCGAAAGCCGCGAAGGAGCAGGTGGACGTCGCGTATTATTCGTATTACGAAAAACTCGGATTTGAGAGAACCGTAATGTCGCATCTGTCCGGCGACCGCGCCGCGAAGGTGGAATACCAGTTCAGTTTCGCGAAAAAGGCGATCAACGCGGACAAGCCTGAAAAAGAGGTGAAGGCGTCGCTTGACGAACTGGTCACGCTTCTGCGCGAGGACGCGAACCGGCTCGACGCGAAGCAGGAGAGCGCGGTGGGCGTTTTTCTCGCCGCCTTACTGATCATTACGCGGGAAGGCTTTGAGGCCATTATTATCGTCGGGGCGATTATCGCGTATCTCATTAAGTCCGGCAATAAGCAGAAAACAAACGCGGTCTACATCGGGTCGCTTATCGCGCTTGCGGCGAGCGTTCTGATGGCGTTTATCCTGAACAGCCTTGCGGGAGCGAACGGCGCGAATCAGGAAATTATAGAGGGCGTGACGATGCTGATCGCGGTCGCGGTGCTCTTTTACGTGAGCAACTGGATGGTTTCAAAATCCGAATCGGAGGCGTGGTCGCGGTATATCGAGGGCAAGGTCGAAGGTTCGATCGCGCGCGGGAGCATTTTCTCGCTCGCGTTTGCGGCTTTTCTCGCGGTGTTTCGCGAGGGCGCCGAAACCATACTCTTTTACCAGGCGCTTTTGGCGGACACGGAAACCTATTTCAACATGATCTGGGTCGGTCTCGGGGTCGGGTGCGTCGCGCTGGTCGCCATTTATCTGCTGATCCGGTTCGCGAGCATCAAAATCCCGCTGAAGCCGTTTTTTCTCGGCACGAGCATTCTGCTGTTTGTCATGTCGATCTCGTTCCTCGGCTCCGGCATCAAGGAGCTGCAGGAGGGCAATGTCGTGGGCGTCACCTCGGTGCCGGGCATCGGATCGGTCGATATTCTCGGCATTTATCCAACGGCCGAAACGCTGGTGCCGCAGATCCTTCTGCTTGGACTCACCGTTGTGATGTTCGTGGTGCAGGCGAAAAAAGTTAAAAAGATGCGAAAAGCCGCGTCTTAAATAATTACTATCACTTTATGTTAGGAGGAAGATCAATGAAACTGAAGAAAACGCTTATAATGGCCCTTGCGCTGGCCGTGATCTGCTCGCTCGCCCTCGTCGGGTGCGCGAACAAGGACGACAGCCCCGCGTCGGATGCGCCTGACGGCGACGCAAGCACTCCCGGCGCAGAAGCCGGATTTGAAGAATTTCCGATCGGCGACGATATCGAGCTTGGCCCGCTGAACGTCGCGGCCGTCTATTTCCAGCCGGTCGATATGGAGCCGGCGGGCATGGGGCTTGCGGCTGCCGATTCCGATATGCATATCGAGGCTGACATCTCCGCGCTTGAAAACGATCTGGGCTACGGCGTCGGCGATTTCGTCCCGAACCTGACCGTCCGTTATGAGATCACGGATGAAACCGGCAATCTGACCGAGGGAACGTTTATGCCGATGAGCGCGAGCGACGGCCCGCATTACGGCGCGAATATCAAGCTCGGCGACGCGGGAACGTATAAGGTGAAGTTCCTTATCGAGAATCCCGAAGCTCAGGGCTATGTGCTGCATACGGACAAAACCACCGGTGTCGAAGGCCATTTCTGGACGGAACCGCTGGTTGCCGAATGGGATTTTGATTACGTCCCGAGAACCTGGTAAAACAGTTCTCTGATTCCTTATTTTGTGCCATGGCCGCGTTGCGTTCGCGTGATGCGGTTATGGCGCGCCATGAATGCGAGGGGAATAATTATAGATAGATGTTAAAATACCTGATATTGGTCGTCCAAAACGCGCTGACGCTTGCGATTCTCCTGTCCCTGCTGTTTGCGCTTGCTTCCGCGTCCGGCGGTAAAAAGCAGCGGCAAGGCTTTGCGGCGGGATTCCTGTTCGGGGCCGTTTTTGCTTTTGTGCTGGCGGTGCTGAAATCGCAGACCGTCTTGATCAACCGCGAATACTGGAATATCGGCATTCTGTCCGTTGCGCTTGCCGCGGAGATTTTTTACGGCGTTTTTGTTTGGAGCGGCCTGAGGCGGCTTTCGCCGGCCGTTCGTGAGAACGGCGGCCGCGCACTGTATTTCGTCCTGACGGCGGCGCTGCTGGTTTTCGCGCTGCCGGATATTTTCCTGTATCCAGGCGATTTTATCTTGGCGGACGAGAGCCTTTTCAGCACGGATTTTCTGTTTAAACTGATCGGTTATCTCGCGGGACTGCTGATTATCGGCCTGTCGGGGATCGCGCTCGCGAAGGCGGGCGCCGGGCTGCCGCGTAAGATCATCCGGCTTATCGTGACGATAGCGCTTGCGGTCAACGCGGTCGATCAGGTCGCGACGATCCTTCAGTTCCTGCTGGCGCGGCGCATCATCCCGATGTCGAAGCCGCTGTTTGGGTTTATAAAAGCGGCGGTCAATTACGGGGACTTTTTCCTGTATATAATTATGGCCGTGACGATGCTGCTGCCCGTGATCGCGTGGCTGAAAAGCCGCCATCCGCGGGACGATTCGGCTAATCCCGCCGAACGCCGAAAGGTTCTCGCGTTGGCGAGGCGGCGGCGGCGCTGGTGCGGGGTTATCGCGGCGGGCTACGTGCTTTCCGTCTTCTGCCTGACGGCGGTCAGGGCATATAACGAACGGGAGGTCGTCCTTTCGCCCGCGGAACCGATGACTATTGTCGGCGATGAGATCGGGATCCCGCTCGAGAGCGTCAGCGACGGCCATCTGCACCGTTTCGCTTACACCGCGCAGGACGGCGTGGAGGTGCGCTTTATTATTATAAAAAAGAACGCGAATACCGACGCGTATGGGGTCGGCCTCGACGCCTGCGATATCTGCGGGCCGACGGGCTATTACGAACGCGGCGACAGCGAGGTGGTCTGCAAGCTCTGCGACGTCGTGATGAACACGAACACGATCGGCTTTAAGGGCGGGTGCAATCCGGTCCCGCTTGCCTATACCATGAACGGCGGCAACATGATTATAAAGACGCAGAGCCTGGAAGACGAGTCGGGGAGGTTTTCGTAGAAAATGCGGCTGAGGGAACGTGATGTTTTTTAGAATGATACGCGGGGCGCTGTTCCGCCAAAAGGGAAAAATGCTGATGATCGCGTTTACCATCGCGCTGGGCGCTTCCCTTGCCACGGCCATGCTGAACGTGATGCTGGACGTCGGGGACAAGGTGAATCAGGAGCTGAAAACCTACGGCGCGAATATCAACGTGCTGCCGAAAGGGGCGTCGCTGCTCGACGATCTTTACGGCGATGAGGAGGCGGAGACCGGCGAATCGAACCAGTATCTGCAGGAATCTGAACTCGGCAATATCAAGACGATCTTCTGGGCGTTTAATATCGTGGATTTTGCGCCGTACCTCGACGTAAACGTCAGGCTGAACGCGGGTGCGGACGAGGTGCGCGTGGTCGGGACGTGGTTTTCCGAGCATCTGAATCTTCCGACCGGAGAATCCCTGGATACGGGCATGGCGAGCATGAAGGACTGGTGGGACGTTTCCGGCGATTGGCCGGATGACGCGGACGCGTCGTCGGCTGTGGTCGGCAGCGCTCTCGCGGAGAAAAACGGCATCAGGACGGGCGATACGATCGAAATCAGCGGCGCGGGAGGCGCGAAATCCCTGCGTGTCGCGGGCATATTCAGCGCGGGCGGCGATGAGGACGAGCAGATGTACGTTCCGCTGAGCGTCGCGCAGGAATTATCAAATCGTGCGGGGCTCGTCAGCCGCGTGGAGGTGAGCGCGCTTACGACGCCGGATAACGAACTTTCCCGCAAGGCGGCGCAGGATCCGAAAAGCCTTTCCGTAAAGGAATGGGAAACGTGGTACTGTACGGCTTACGTCAGCGCGATCTGTTACCAGATCGACGAGGTCCTCACGGATTCCATCGCGAAACCGATTCGCCAGGTCGCGGAATCCGAGGGGGCGATCCTCGAAAAAACCCAGTTCCTCATGCTGCTTATCACGATTTTGAGTTTGGTCGGATCGGCGCTCGGCATTTCAAACCTCGTGACCGCGGGCGTGATGGAGCGAAGTCAGGAAATCGGGCTGCTGAAGGCGATCGGCGCGCGGAGCGTGTCGGTTTCGTGGCTGGTTCTGACGGAGATACTTATCACGGCGGTGATCGGCGGCGCGGCCGGCTATTTTATCGGGATCGGATTTGCGCAGATAATAGGGCATTCCGTATTCGGCGCGGCTATTGCGATCAAGCCGATGGTCGTTCCGATCGTCGCGGCGCTGGTCTTTATCGTGACGCTGGCCGGGAGCATTCCCGCCATCAGGCTCTTGCAGGCGCTGCGCCCCGCGGAAGTGTTGCACGGGAGGTAAGCGGGTGAAAAAGGAAATTTTCATGAAACGTTTATACCGTTATGCTCTTATGAACAATGCTATAACAGCGCTTATTTGTTCGGGGACGGCCTTTACGCGGCTTCGCGGTGAAATAATACCACATGGCGCTCTGGCATGGCTTCGCCGCACAAATATGCCTCGGTGCGCGCGCTGCTATGCAGCTTGTATGCGCGCAGCGCCCCTCACAAATAAGCGCGTTATAGTAGTTCGCCGGAGAAGGTTTCGCAATGCGGCGTTAGGGAGGCGGGCGTGAAAAAACGGACGATGTATTTTCGGATGGTAACAAGCTCTCTGGTTCGCCGGCGGTCGCGGATGGTTATCGCGCTGCTTGCAATCGTGATCGGCGCGACGATCCTCTCCGGCCTCGTGACGATTTATTATGATATTCCGCGGCAGATGGGGCAGGAATTCCGCGCGTACGGCGCGAACCTTATCATTATTCCGAGCGGCAGCGAGCGGCTGAATGACGGGCAGATAGACGCGGCGGCCGAATTTTTGCCGGACGGAGATACGGTTGGCGTCACGCCGTACCGCTACGAAACGATCAAGATCAACGAGCAGCCGTTTATGATCGCGGGCACTGATCTGGCCGAAGCGCGAAAGACGAGCCCCTACTGGTTTGTCGCGGGGGAATGGCCGCGGGCGGGCGGCGAGGCGCTGATCGGGCAGGAGGTCGCGGAGCGGATCAGGCTTGCGGAGGGGAGCGGGTTTACAGTTACGGGCACGGATTCCAAAGGCGAGAGCATCAGCCGCGATTTTACCGTTTCCGGCATCGTGCAAACCGGCGGCACGGAAGAAGCCTTCGTGTTCACGTCGCGGGAAGACCTCGACGAACTGATGGGCGACAGCGGCAGGATCGACGTCGTCGAATGCAGCGTTTCGGCTTCAGGAACCGAGCTTGAGGAAATTGCCGCGCGGATAGAGGCGAACGTGGCGGACGCGTCCTCGCGGCTCGTCAAGCGCGTGACGCAGTCGGAAGGCGCGGTTCTGACGAAATTACAGTCGCTGATATGGCTCGTCACGATTATCGTTTTGCTGCTCACGATGATCTGCGTCGCGACGACGATGATGGCGGTCGTTACGGAACGGAGAAAGGAGATCGGTTTGAAGAAAGCATTGGGCGCGGCGGATAGGAGCATCGTCAATGAATTTCTCGGCGAGGGTCTGCTGCTCGGCGTACTCGGCGGCGTGCTTGGCGTCGCGCTGGGGTTCGCCTTCGCGCAGACGATCAGCATGCACGTCTTCGTCCGCTCCATATCGTTTCAGCCGGCCTTGATCCCGGTGACGCTCGCCGTTTCCGTTTTGATCACGGGGCTGGCGTGCCTGATCCCCGTAAGGCGCGCTACCGAGGTGGATCCGGCAATAGTGCTGCGCGGCGAATAGAGGTGGAGGTAACGATGAATTTATTGGAACTCAATGATATTTCAAAGATTTACGGGAACGTCAAGGCGCTCAACCGTATCGATTTGACGGTCGAGCAGGGCGAGTGGCTCGCCATTATGGGGCCGTCCGGTTCGGGCAAGACCACGATGATGAACATTATCGGCTGCATGGATAAGCCGACGTCCGGCACCGTCCTTTTGGACGGCATAAACATTTCGACGGAAAATTCGAAGAGCCTGACGGCGATCCGCCGCGATAAGATCGGGTTGATATTCCAGCAGTTTCACCTGATCAATTACCTGACGGCCGTGGAAAACGTGATGGTCGCGCAGTATTATCACAGCATGCCGAGCGAAAAAGAGGCGCTGGAGGCGCTTGAGCGCGTGGGGCTTCTCGGCCGCGCAAAGCATCTGCCGAGCCAGCTTTCGGGCGGCGAGCAGCAGCGGGTCTGCATCGCGCGCGCGTTGATCAATTACCCGCGGCTTATTTTGGCCGACGAGCCGACGGGGAATCTGGACGAATTAAACGAGAACATCGTCCTCGATATTTTCAAGCAATTGCACCGGGACGGCAGCACCATTATCGTGGTGACGCATGACCCGGAGGTCGCGGAAGACGCGCAGCGGACGGTCGTGCTGGAACACGGCCTTATTACGAAGATCAAGGAGAACGAACGGAGGGGTTTGTCATGAGAAGAATAATTGCCTGTTTTGCGGTCGTGCTGATACTTTCCGTGGCGGGCTTGTCCGCCTGCAAAAACGGCTCCGCCGACGTCACGTACAAGAACGGCGTCTACGTCGGGAAAAGCGGCGAGGACGACAGAGGCGCGTACGGCGAGGTGACGATCACGATCGAAAGCGGGGCGGTGGCGGACTGCGTCTTCGTCACGTGGCAGAAGGACGGAAGCATTAAGGATGAGGATTACGGGAAGGTAAACGGCGAGATTTCCAATCAGGACTACTATGACAAAGCCCAGCTTGCCGTCGCTGCGATGGCGGACTATGCGCGGCAGTTTGTCGCGGCTCAGGAGCTTGCGGATGTGGACGCCATAGCGGGCGCCACGATCGCCTTCGGGCAGTTTGAGGAGGCGGTAATCGACGCGCTGGATGAGGCGAAAGAGTGAAATTCGTTGGTGATTTATTGCTTTGGGCGCATGGGGCTGTCGCATCATGAGTTTGATTGGGGTTCGGTTAATGTAATATAATGGAGCTTTTCGCGAATCGGGGATAATGATGGAACAGCCCCACCGGGCTATCCGGGGCTTTGGCCCTGGCGCTCAGAACGAGCGCGTGGGACGTGAGGTTGTTTCGCGCTTTCGGCTCTCGGCATCACTTTTCATTCGATCCCGCGCCGTGGCTGCTGCGCACCCCTCCTATCCCTTGCGCGAAACATGCGGGCGGAGTAAACAGCACACGCAACTTTACACGGCGTATAAGTTTTCTGTAAAAAACAACAAAAATGCGAGATAAGAATACAACGAGAGCATCCTCACCGTGCCGTCATCCTTACCACCCTCGTGAGGCAAACGTAAGAGCAGGGCGAACCGAATGAAAGAATATCCCGACATGCATAAAAGCGAAAAACTGTTCCCCGCGATGGGCACGATAATAAGCCTCGCGGCGTATGGAATGGGCGCTGAGAAGGTACTGAATGCCGCGCAATCAACGGTCGAGAGCCTTGACCGGCTGCTTTCGCATACACGGGGCGACAGCGAAATATCTCGGCTGAATTCCGCGTCGGGCGGCGAATGGCTCAGGGTACAGGACGATACCGCCGCCTGCTTAAATGAAGCCACCCGCTGCGCCGAAACGACCGGCGGCACGTTCGATCCCGCGCTCGGCGTCTTGATCGATCTGTGGGCCGCCGCAAGAAAGAAAAAGCGCATTCCCGCTCAGTATCAGATCGAGCGGGCGCTCGATTCCGGCGGTTTTCGCTCTATCGAGCGGGGCGGCGCGGGCAGATTCCGGCTTGCGAACGGCGCGAAACTCAATCTCGGCGGGATTGGGAAAGGGTACGCGGCCGACCAGATTTGCGCGTTGTGCCGGTCTGAAAGCGTCAGTTCCGCGCTTTTCTCGCTGGGAACGTCGTCGATAACGGCATTGGGCGTGAAACCAGATGGTTCGCCGTGGAAGGTGGGGCTCAGGGCGGTAGACGGCGGGAACGGCGTCTGCTTCGGTACGGTGCGCATAAGCGGCCGGTTTCTCTCCACGTCGGGCGATTACGAAGATTTTGACGTGATCGATGGGCGGCGCTGCCATCATATTCTCGATACAAACACCGGCTATCCCGCGGACAGCGGCCTGCGTTCCGTGACGATCATCGCGGACAGCGGCGTTGTCAGCGAGGCGTATTCGACGGCGCTGTTTGTGATGGGGCTCGAGCGGGCGCTGGAGTTTCACCGGCGCGCGGGCGGTTTCGAGGGGATTTTCGTGACTTCGGATAGGCGCGTCCACTGCACGCCGGGCGCGCGGGAAGTGTTTGAGTTTAGTGGGCCTGAGCTCGGGTATCGGTACGAAGCGTAGCGGAGGGACGGCAAGGAGAGGGGACCTCGCGTCGTGTTGTATCTCGCGTGTTTTGGCACTCGTGCGATAAAACAGTTCGCCGTAGTAGAATGAATGTGCCGTGTGCTTTTCTCGCACAGGCATTGCGGCTGCGAGTGCAATGAAAGACTTTTCGGAGGCGGCACGGAATGGCGTATATGTCCCGCGCAAGGGATATGAGGGGTGCGGTAGCAGTGGGGCACTCAAAAATAAGAAACCTGGTTTTCCAAATACTCGCGTAAGGCTGTGCTGCGGGTTACGTACAAAATTATGTTGAGTGCCCCACCGAAAGCCCCGCATGCTCTGTTTTACGCTGCGGCTAAAGCCGCGTAAAACAGGCTCCGGTGGGGGCTGTTTCCTCGCTGTTTTAATTTTGTCAAAACTTCAACAATAAAACCGCCTTATCTCCTTCAGGACAGCCCCATGCGCCCCGGCACGAAAAAAAGCGACACATACGATTATGCCGCGCATTATTTCCCGTTTTACGGCAGCGCGGTTACCATTATCGCGGGGATCACGGTTGGAAAAAATATGAGAATGTTTCGGTTTGATTGTGGTATAATTATTGCATGAAACTTGAATTCGATCTCACTATTCAACAGAAGCAGACGCTCTCGATGACGCCGGAGCTGATTCAGGCGATCACGATCCTGCAATATAACGCGCAGGAATTGGAGCTCTATGTCGAACAGCAGGTGCAGGAAAATCCTCTGCTCGACGTCGACGAGCCTAAGCCGGACGCCGGCGCCGCGGCGGAGGCCGACGAGTACGAGGAAAAGACATACGAGGATAAACGGGGCGAGAAGGTGCGCGGCGAGGAGGATTTCGACTGGAGCGAATATCTGAACGAGCGCGAATATGACGATATCAGTTATAAGAATTTTGGCATGCGCCCCGTTCCGGAAAACGGCGACGGTTTCTTGTCCGACCGGCCGGCGGCGGAAAACCGCAGCCTCAGCGAGCATCTGATGTCGCAGCTTTCGCTTGCCTGCATTTCGGAGCGGAAGAAAAAGATCGGCGAATATGTTATCGAATCGCTCGACCGCAACGGATATCTAACGCAGACCGCCGGCGAGATTGCGGAAACGTTGGCGGAGGATCCCGCGCGGGTCAGCAAAGTCATCGCTTTTATCCAGACTTTCGACCCGCTCGGTGTCGCGGCCGCCGATCTCAAGGAATCGTTGATTTTGCAGATAAACAGCATGGCGGACGGGTATATGAACGATGATGACCGGCGCGTGGCGGAGGCGATCATAGCGGACCATCTCGACGATCTCGCGGCGAATAGGATATCGGTTATCGCGAAGTCGGTCAAGCGGTCCGTCAGCGACGTGCAGCGCATAGCGGACGCGATCCGGCTGCTCGAACCCAAACCCGGACGGCATTTCAGCGACGACGATACGCGGTATATCCTGCCGGATATTATCGTCGAGAAGGACGCGGATGGGTATACGGTGAGCCTGAACGAGATCAGTTCGCCGCGGCTTTACGTCAGCCCGTATTACCGGCAGGTGCTCGCCTGCGAGGAAAAGGATTCCGAAACGGCGAAATTCCTGACGGGCCGGCTCAATTCCGCACTTTGGCTGATAAAAAGTATTGAACAAAGAAACCAAACGATATACAATGTGGTTAAGGCGATAGTCGAACATCAGGTTGCTTTTTTTGATAAGGGCGAAAAACAGTTGCGGCCGCTGACGCTGAAGAAAATAGCCGACGCCGTGGGCGTCCATGAATCGACGGTGAGCCGTTCGGTGAA
>JAISEX010000310.1 GCA_031263875.1 Eubacteriales Family XIII. Incertae Sedis bacterium
CGTCTACGAGCATGCGGTCACGGATAAAAAATCCGTCTTTACGCGCGGGTTCGACGAGTTTTTCTACGCGCCGCATTCCCGCTTTACGCAGATAGACCGCCGGGCCATATTGCAAAATCCCCGCCTCTCGATACTCGCCGAGTCCAAGGACGCCGGCGTTCATCTGGTCTGCTCGACGGATAACCGCATGGTCTTCCTGCAGGGCCATTTCGAATATGATTGGAACACGCTGAAGCTCGAATACGAGCGTGACCGCGCGAAGGGGACGGGCGCGGCGATCCCCGCCAACTATTTCAAGGACGACGATCCGTCGAAGTGGGTCGTGATGAAGTGGAGCGCCCACGCGAACCTGTTCTTCGCGAACTGGCTCAATTACGTGTATCAGGAAACGCCGTACGACCTCGCGGAGCTCGATTCATACCCCCCGGCGGCAGGCGAAGAATAATGATGGGTTCGTGCGCGGCGCGGGATGGCATGAACCAGGTGACGTTTTGTGACTTTGCGCGGTTTTGCGGAAGGTGTCATGTAATCGAGGTGCGTAAAATAAGGCGTGCCGCTCTGCCCGCGGTGCGATTGCGGAGCGCGGGAGATTTCGCGGCGACCCTTATTAATCAAGTCAAGAGTGCGTTGCGTAAGATGATGTATACGGGAAGCGGAAGCGGAACATGAATGTTATAATTTTAAATAAAATATATAAAATGCCTCCACCTTTCGTAAATGCGCTGCGGTTGCGGCGCGCGGGAGGTTGTTTCTGCGCGATGGAGAAACGCCTATGACGATCTGCCCGAACGCTGAAAAATGCGGCGGCTGTCTTTATCAGGGCGTGCCGCATAAGCAGCAGCTTGAGGAAAAGAACGCGGCTGTCCTCGGCTTTCTTACGGAGCGTAATATCAGGTGCGGCGAATACGCCGGCGTTTTCGCGCCGCCCGCTGTGCAGCGTTACCGCAACAAGATGGAATACAGTTTCGGCGACGAGGAAAAGGGCGGTGTCATGAATCTCGGCCTCCACCGCAAGCGCAGTTATATGGCCGTGATCGAAACGGATGGCTGCGTCCTCGTCCCCGAAGATTTTGAAACCATACGAAAGCGCGTGCTGGATTTTACGCGCGGCAAAAATTACAGCTTCCGTCACAAAAAGACGCGCAGCGGTTTTCTGCGCAATCTGATAATCAGGAGCGGTATGCGAACGAACGAGCTTCTCGTGAATCTCGTGACGACGAGCGATGATGAGCTCGACGCGGCGGGTTTTGTTTCGTGCATACACGAGGCGCCGCTGAACGCGAACGTGGCGGGCATCCTCCATACGGTCTACGACGGCAGGGCGGACACGGCGGGCTGCGACGAGCTGCGCGTGCTTTACGGCCATCCGCATTATACGGAAAAATTGCTCGGGCTTGACTTCACGGTCGGCGCGTTTACGTTTTTCCAGACGAATGTGCCGGCGGCCGAGCGCCTCTTTGAAGACGCGTTTGATCTGCTGCCGGATATCAGCAGCAAGCACGTCTACGACGTGTATTGCGGGACGGGCGCGCTGTCCCTGATGCTCGCAAAACGGGCGAAAAACGTGACGGGCATCGAGATCGTGAGCGATTCCGTGGACGCCGCGCGCGCGAACGCCGCCTTGAACGGCATAATGAACTGCGAGTTTATCTGCGGCGACGCCTTTGAGGTGATGGATTCCCTGCGGGAACGGCCGGACACGGTGGTCGTCGATCCGCCGCGCATGGGCATGCACCCGAAAGCCCTGAAAAAACTGATTTCCTACGACTTGCCGGAGCTGCTCTATATCAGTTGCAATCCAAAGACCTTCTGCGCGGATATGGCGGCGCTGCAGGACTGCGGCTACAAGCTCGACGTCCTGCGCAGTTACGACAACTTCCCGTTTACGCGCCATATCGAACTCGCGTCCCGCATTATCAGGCGGTGAAGGTTTGCGGGTCGCTTTAGCGGGAGATCATCATTATCGGGACAATAATATCATCTCAAACAATTCTCATTAAGGTCTGAGCGGATTCGATTGAATGCAAAATTGTGTCAATCGGTATGAATTAATAAACTCAAAGCGAAAGTTCCGCAAAAAGTCCAATGCAAACAGAGAGAGCGTGCGCCCTCTCTGAAATGCGTTATGTTTTCGTTTAATGTTAGTGGTGCGCTTTACGCTTCCGCGACCCAGAGGCCGTGAAGATTGCAGTATTCGTAGGCGGTCACGGGAGCGCCCGCCGCCACCTTGAACGTCGCCTTGGGCTCGGCGCCCGGCTTCAGCGCGGCGCGTTGGGTGAAGCCGTCCTGCGCGACGAGGATCCACTGAATGAAATGCTCATCGAGCATCGGGTGCGGGACGGAACCGACCGATACGGTTACCGTGTCGCCGGACCGTTCGATAACGGGAACGTGCTTTTCGGCCGCGGCGTCAGTCGAGTTTGCCGCGAGCAGTTGCATCGGCTCACCGCAACAAACGGGGTTCACACCGCCGTCGTGTATTATTTCCGCGATGTTCCCGCAGTGATTGCATCTATAAAATTTGATATTGATCATGGTTTACCTCCTTATTCTTTTTAAACACATGTTGCTGCTACTAGTTTACCATATCGCATTTGGAAATCATACCGGAGATTCTGTAATCGGAGCGGGGACGGCGGGAAGATGATGCGCACGGAGAATCTGCTCTCGCGCTTTTTGGGGTGCGTAATGGTAGGGCTGGACGCCGGAGAAAGGAGGGGCGGGACGGGCGCTTTGCCCGCACAGGAGAGCCGGAGCGGAGCGGGGACGGC
>JAISEX010000319.1 GCA_031263875.1 Eubacteriales Family XIII. Incertae Sedis bacterium
CAATAGAGTTGTAACGAAATTAAAATTAAGTACAACAAGCGTAAACGATTATGGCTTAAATTCAACCTGATTTGCGGTTAATTTATTTCCATAATATGGAACGCGGTTAATTTCGTTACAACTCTAATGATCAATCACGACCATCATCGCTCGGCTTAACGGACCCGGCAAGCCCATCCAGCTTTGCGCTGATTTCGCGCAGCACTACCTCCTGACGCTTAAAGTATTTTACGGCCTTGACGAGGAAGACGATGACGAACGCTATTATCGCCAGATAGATAAGCGCAAAGACGAGCGAAACCGCTGAAACCATAAATGTTGACTCTAAAACCATGTTATATATCCACCCTTCGTGTACCTATGAGCGATCGTTTTCGATAACATTTTCATGCCGGCCGGTCTCTCGCAAAACACGCCGCATAATCAATGCAATTCTTATATGATAATATCTTCATTTAACATAAAAGTAAAGTTGGATTTTATATAATAAACATTTTCTATTAACCGGCTCGCGTTTTGTGAATATCTCGCATTCCGCTTTCGCGGACGGGCCGCCCACGCGTGATATACTATTCCCGCGGCAGCAAAACGCGGCAGTCTGTTTATTGCGATAACAAAAGTGAGGCGCCTATGAAACTCTACGTATTGGAAAACGGCAAACTCGTTGGCCCGAAAATCAATTCGATCGCGGACGCGGATCCGGCCGAAATCCAAACGGCGCCGATCTGGAGCGTGCTGATAGAGCATTCCGGCGGCTATCTCCTGCTTGACGCGGGTTGTCATACGGACGCGGACAGGCAGCACCCGATGATTTACCGCGATTTTTCAATGGCTCCCGAAGATCATATCCTGCGCCGGATCGAAGCGCTCGGCGTCGCGCCCGAGGAGGTCGGGACGATTGTCCTTTCACACCTGCATTCCGATCACTCCGGCTATATCGAGCTGTTTCCGAATGCGGCGGTATACGTCCACGCGGATGAATTGCGGCAGCGGCTCGGCGAATATGAGCGCGGCGAGGCGGCGGTGGGCGTCCGCGATATGGCGTACTGGCTCGAGCATGATATCAAATGGGAACCCATCGCGGCCGATGAGCCGGAGCGGGAAATTTTTCCGCGGATCACGATCCTGAATTTTGGCGCGGGGCACTCGCATGGAATGCTCGGCCTTTTGGTCGATCTGCCGGGCGCGGGGAAGATCCTCTGTGCCGGAGACGCCGTCTATAACCGCGAAAACGTCGGTCCGCCCATTCGTCTCGCGGGTAATATGGTCAGTGCGGACGGCTTCGTTATGACGATCGAGCGCATCAGCGCACTGGCGGACAAGCTCGGCGCGCAGCTCTGGTACGGGCACGATGAGGAACAGTTCTCGTCGCTGATAAAGAGCACGGAAGGCTATTATTCGTAAT
The DNA here is from genome assembly GCA_031263875.1 of Eubacteriales Family XIII. Incertae Sedis bacterium. GTDB lineage: Bacteria > Bacillota > Clostridia > Peptostreptococcales > Anaerovoracaceae > JAITEX01. Next base: position 1,406 of record JAISEX010000319.1, read on the forward strand.
GCCGGAGGCGGTGTTCGTGAGGAGGGACGGCACGATAAGGGCGCTCACGTCATACCGCGAGCCCGCTCTTTTTGTTGGTTACGTGAGAGAACGAGGGCGCCGCAGGGAGGACGGGCGTGCGGTGGACTTCGCCCGCATTTCCCGCGCAAGGGATAGCAGCGGAAATCCCACAGGCCCCACCGGGGCCGAGGAATTGGAGCGGATAGCCCGGTGGGGCAGGCTTGGCATGGGTAAGATGTCGCCATCGTTAAAATTTTAACAATTGAACCACCTCATTCTTTCAAGACAGCCCCATGCGCCCGCATTGAAGCGATGAAAAACCGGCGCATGTCCGAAGACCGCGCCGGTTTGTTATGTTAGTTTAGCTGTATCAGCCGGTGTTACCGCTTATTTGGCTTTTTTCGCGTTGGGCGTGAACACTTGCTGTCCGTATTTCTTGACGCCGAATTCGCCGATGGCCTTCTGGCCGTCCGGAGACGCCATCCACTCCTGGAACGCGGTCGCCCCGTCATGCTTGATCTGGGCGTTCTTTTCCGGATTGACGCAAATAACGCTGTACTGGTTATTGTAAATACCGGAAGGATCCTTTTCGCTGACGATCTTCAGATCGGTGCCTTTTTGCTTCGCGAGCCATGTGGCGCGGTCGGCAAGCGTGTAGCCGGGCTTCTTATTCGCCGTCGTGATAACGTCCGTCATTCCCGCGTTCGCGGCGGTGTACCATTTGCCCGCCGGTTTGATTGCCGCGGTTTCCCAAATTTTCTGTTCCTTCGCGTGAACGGCGGATTTATCGCCGCGCGAGATAAAGGTGGCCTTTTTGCCCGCTATGACCTTGAACGCCTTGACCGCGTCGTTTGCGCCCGCCGCGTTAACGCCGGCAGGATCGGCTTTCGGCCCGATCAGCACAAAGTCGTTGTACATGACCTGCACCCGGCCCTTGTCGTCCGCGTTTTTCTCGGTGATAAATTTATCGTCGTCGGCCGGCGAGTGGACGAGCAGCGCGTCGGCTTCACCTTTTTTACCGAGCGCGAGAGCTTCCGCAGGTTCAACGTAAACGACTTTTGCTTTCCAGCCCGTACTCTTTTGGAAAACCGGCAGCAGGTATTCGAGCAGCCCGCTTTCCTTTGTACTCGTCGTCGTGACGAGGCGGAACGTACCCTTCGTTTCGACCTGTTTTTCCTGGGTGGTTGGTTTGCTTTTCTTACCGCTGCCGCTCTTCTTGCTGCCGCAAGCGCCGAGGAACGTTGCCGCGACGAGCGTCAAAATGAGCAATGACGCAATGCCTATTTTTACAAATTTATTTCTATTCATTCTTTACTCCTTATGTGTGTTTCAGCCTACCTGTTGTTCGAATTTATTTATTTATTGAACAACATTCTTTATAAACAACATTTTACACTGTTCGCCGGAAAAATCAAGCGGTATTTTATGGGTACCTTTATGCGAGGCGCCGTGGATTCGGAGGTATTCATGATTTCGCGGCGGAATGATAAGAGCGGGATAACTGTAATGAGAAAACCGGCGCACGCCCGCGGGCCGCACCGGTTCTCCCTGTTTGTTCAGCTCTATCAGCCGATGTTATAAGCTGCTTTCATGCCGCTCGGCGGCACAAACAAGCGGTAAAACTTCTTGCGTGTTGTAATTTCAATACGCGCATGTCGGCAAGCAATCTTTTATGCCGCGTTGGGCGTGAACAGTTGCTGTCCGTATTCCGTAACGCCGAATTCGCCGATGGCCTTCTGGCCGTCCGCGGATGCCATCCACTCCTGGAACGCGACCGCCGCGTCGTGCTTGATTTGATCGTTCTTATCCGGATTGACGCAAATAACGCTGTACTGGTTGTTGTAAACGCCGGAGGGATCCTTTTCGCTGACGATCGCCAGATCCGTATCCTGCTGCTTCGCGAGCCACGTAGAGCGGTCGGCAAGCGTGTAGCCGAGCTTCTCGTTCGCCATCGCGATAACATCCGCCATTCCCGCATTCGCGACGGTGTACCAGTCGCCTGTTGGCGTAATTCCCGCGGTGTCCCAAATCTTCAGCTCCTTCTTGTGCGTGCCGGATTCGTCGCCGCGTGAAATAAAGGCGGCCTTTTGGTCCGCTACAGCCTTAAACGCCTTGACCGCGTCGTTTGCGCCCGCCGCGTTAATGCCGGCGGGATCGGTTTTCGGCCCGATCAACACAAAGTCGTTGTACATGATCTGCACCTTGCCCGTGGCGTCAGCATTCCCTTCGTCGACAAACGTATCTTCGTCGGCCGGCGAATGGACGAGCAGCACGTCGGCTTCGCCGTTCCTGCCCATCGCGAGAGCTTCGCCCGATCCGACGGAAATAACATCGGCCTCCCAGCCCGTGCTCTTTTGGAAGATCGGCAGAATGTATTCGAGCAGCCCGCTGTCCTTCGTGCTCGTCGTCGTGGCGAGACGGAACGTCCCCTTCGGCTCGACCTGTTTTTCTTCTGTGGAGGTTTCGCCCGTTGGGTCGCCGCCGCTCTTTTTATCGCCGCACGCGCCGAGGAATGTTGCCGCGACCAGTGTCAACACGAGTAATGACGCGATACCGATTTTCATAAATTTGTTTTTCTTCATTCTGTACTCCTTATTTTGTGTTATAGTTTACCTGTCGCATTTATTTGTTGTTTTAACAACATGTTGCTCAAACAACATTTTATACTGTTCGGCGGAAAAATCAAGCATATTCACGGTATTTTGTGGAGTCATATGGATTACTTATTGGAAGGTGTGAAAAACGCGGCCGGGCTTATCGTTTCGTTTGACCCGGAGATCTTCACCATCGTCGGGTTGTCGCTGTTCGTTTCGATGCTCGCGACGTTTATTTCGCTCGCGGCGGGGATCCCGCTCGGCATGGGGCTCGGCACGCACAGCTTCCCCGGCAAGGGCGTTCTGCTGCGCGTCATTTATACGCTGATGAGCATGCCGCCCGTTATCGCGGGGCTCTTCCTCTTTCTCATCTTTATGCGCCGGGGCCCGCTCGGGAGTTTGCAGCTAAATTACACAGTGACGGCCATGATCGTGGCGCAGATATGTCTGGTAATGCCGATAATCGTCGGGCTGACGTACAATCTCGTGCGTGACAGCGCGCCCACCATCCTCCGGCTCGGCGTAACGCTCGGCGGGAGCCGCGTGTCGAACTTCTTCCTGCTCGTCCACGACCTGCGCAGAGGATTGGCAGCGGCGGCGGTCAGCGGATTTGGCCGGGCTATCTCCGAGGTCGGCGCGGTCATGATAGTGGGCGGTAATATTACGGACAAAACGCGTGTCATGACCACGTACATCGCGGCGCTGAAATCCATGGGCGATTACAGCCGCGCGATCGCGGTCGGTATTATCCTGCTACTGATTTCATTTCTCGTCAACACCTTTATCTACCATGTGCAGCAACGCGGAGAGGATGCGGAAACCGGCTCGCCGAATCCGAAGCGGCGGCGCGCGCGCAGCGGCAAATCGCGGGAGAGAGCCACATGAAATTACGCTTTGAAAATCTTACGAAACTTTATGGGGAACGTACCGTGCTCGACGTGCCCGGGGCCGAAACGCCGCCTGGCCGCGTTATCGGCATAATCGGCTCGAACGGGGCAGGCAAATCCACGCTGCTCAATATTATCGCGGGACTCGACGAGCCGACCGCGGGGCGCGTGTTATATATGCGGAATGGCGGCGAATATACGGCCGCAGCGCCGATGAAACAGATGACGCTGCTTTCGCAGAAACCTTATTTGATACGCACGACCGTGGAAAAGAATATCGCCTATCCGATGAAACTCCGCAAGGTTCCGCGCGAATACCGGACGGGCCGCACGGAAAAATTGATGGCCGCGATGGGCCTGACGCCGCTGGCAAAGCAGAAATCGTGGAAGCTC
>JAISEX010000089.1 GCA_031263875.1 Eubacteriales Family XIII. Incertae Sedis bacterium
TGAAACCAAATTGTGTCCTCTTTCCACGTCACAAAGCCCAAGCCGCCGCACTTGGGGCAGCGGACGGCAAGGCCGCCGCCATGTACCGCGAAAATGGAAAAATGCGGTTTGTCAACAAATCGTTTAACGTCGTCGCTCATATCCGGTCCTCCGATTCCGTTCCCACCATTTTTAATACTTGTTCAATACTGACCGGAAAATAATTATTTACATCAACCCCGACATTTATTGCCCTTTTACCGAGCAATGCAAATCTTTTTTGCTGTTCATAATTATTTCCGCTGTTATGAACATGGCCGTACAAATGAATTGAGTCTCCAAAATATCCGTCCCATTCAAATATGGGATAATGAAACAAAACGAATTTCATTTTCTTATAATTCAACACATAATAATCTCGTACCCACTCAAAATTGCTCTTATCAAAAGTTTCATCCTCGATAAATCTATCATGATTTCCTCTTATCAAATATTTTCGTCCATTCAGTCTATTGGCTATATCATTTGCTTCCGTTCCACTGCCCTTAAACATGAAATCGCCTAAAATATAAATTTCATCGCTGCTTCTTACGTATGAATTCCAATTTTGGATCAGTTTATTGTTCATCTGTCCTACATCGGCAAATGGCCTTTTGCAGGCATTTATAATATTTGAATGGATAAAATGTGTGTCTGCCGTAAAATAAATCATAAATCCTCCGATTCATATATTCTGAAAACACGTTTCATGTCTGCTGATGGAACGCGCTTATCACCCGGCAATCCGGGCAGATTTCCAGAAAAAGCGTCCCCTCCGTCCAATCGGACAGCGCATTCCAGGGGACGGAGGCAAAATAGCGCATTGGCTTGCCGCAGTCCGGGCAGGCGTCGTATTGGAAATCCTGGATCCAGTCGGCAAAGCCGCCCACCGTAATGATGCTCTCGTCGTTGCCCCGGGCGAAAAACAGATTTTCCGGGCGCTCCGCAAGCGCAAACTTCCGCGAGGTCATTTCGGCATATTCGCTTTCGGGCATCGCTGTTTCATCTCCGAACGGATCGATCAGCTCCATCGTGCTGTCGCCGCCCGGACTGTAACGCACAAGAGTACGCTCGCACATCGTTGCGCACTGCGGGCAGACGGGGATTTTTATTACGCCGGCAAGATTCAAAAACGCAAGCCGCTCGTCTCTGCCGTCAAGTGTCACTATATCCATGAGCCCCGTTCCGCACTGCGGGCAGACGTCGGCGCGGGGCGTCGCCACCGTGACGGCCTTATCCGTTCCTGCCCCGTTAGCGAGAGGAAACACGGGATAGCAGCGGCCAAAGTTCAGTTCCACGCGCCGTCCTTCGCTGTCAAACGTCCAGCCGCCGGCACGGGCGTAAACAGACGGCGGGACGAAAAGATTTTCCGACCACGGCAGCGGATTTCTTTCCAATCGGATAAACGCCGCCAATACATCGTCGCCGCCCGCGATGGCCAGGCATTGCAGAATATGATCCGCCTCGCCGCAATCCGGCTGCATGACAAGCGCGATCAGTTTCCCTCGCACCTCCGGCGCAGCGTCACGGTAGATTTCGTAGGGGTAATAGACCTCCGCTTCCGCAGCGGCCTCGGCGATAGCGGCGGTGGATATGCCTTTATATGCGAGCAGGCCGAAGAAGTCTTCGTATTGATCGTTCGTCGTGTAAAACTTGTCGCCCAGCGCGCCCAGCGCGGCGATAATCGCCCGGGCCTTCGCCTCGACCTCTACCTCAGTCAAAGCCTGATACGCTTCCCGCTTGAGACGCTGACGGCATTCGTAGCAAATACCTTCGAAATAAATAACACTGCCGCATTCGTCGCACGTATATTCTTGTCTGCTCATTTTTGCCATATCCCCGCTATTGATTCAATTCTTCCGCACCGATAGCACCACCAATATTCACCGGTATTATCAATCATATAACTGTCTGATTTTTCGCCGCCGCAGGCAGAACAATTCCGCTCTTTGCTTTCATCTTCACATGCGTGATAGCCACATTCGCAATTCCACTGCGTTAAAGGGGATTGATCTTCATCCACATACCACGTGAAAGATGTTTTTTTACATTTCGGACAAACTTGTAACGCCATTTTTTTTCACCAAATTTTATGACGGGCCGTTTTCAATCCCACCAAAAATACCACGTGGAAGAACCCTTGAGTCTGCTCGCTAATCCGCGAATGCCGCAAAACGCCTGCCCAAAAGCCTGCATAACAAGATCGTAGCAGAAGGCGAACTGCTCCTTGGCCAGAGCCTCCGCGCCCGCGTTGTCCGTTACCGGTTCCTTGCCCCGCAGCTCCATTTCCCACACGTCATAGCTCACGAGATCGGGAACCGCGCCGCAGCGCTCGTGCCAGCTCCGGAATACGGCCACTTGCTCGGCGGGAGAGGGGCAGTCGTTAAAGCCGCCCATCGGGATCCACGCGGGCAACTCCCACGGATTCGCCGTCGGGATTTTTGCGAGAATGATTTCCGGGATGTCGTTTTTCGCATTGATGGAGAGCAGGAAATTGACCGGTTCTTGGTCTTCAAATTCTCCCGTAATGTCGTCGCCCTCGTGCATCTCCGTGTACTCCAAAAGCCGCGCCGACAGGAAGGCGTCCGTGTCCACCGCCTCAGCTTTTTGCAGAATATCCTCGCGCAAAGCGGCCGCGTTCTCGGCGTCGGCTTCGAGATCCGCGTCTTCAAAGCTCAATTCCATCGCTTCCGCCAGCACGTCCGATACGAGGATCAGCAGCGGGGTAAAGCCCTCGCGCAGTCCCTGTTCCCACAGTTCCTCATGGCGAATGCAGATTTTCGCGCCGTCCGGCTCGTTTTCAAACAGTTCATAGTCGCAGCCGAGAAAGTCGATAATGGTTTGGCAATCCTGTGTCATGGTTTTCTCCTCCTTTAATCGGTCGGCGGCTCAAAAGGTTCTTCCCTAAAAGCGCCGTTTTCATCCCGTCCGAACGCCGAGCCGTAGGGCGCATTCAGAAACGGGATCACGTCCGCATCATAATTGGCGATGGTATTTAAGTGGTAAACGCCCGAATGCTCCGGGTTGCCGGTATATTCATCGTCCTCATCCCCCGCGAAAAAGCGCCAGCCGCTGTCGGGCACACCCTCGTCGGGTTCCTCGCGGTACATAAAGCCGACCTTGCAGCCGTCCACAGTAATGCGGTCGGTGCAGAGGCAGCCGCCCGCGTCCTGCCAGTCCGGTAATCTGTCCTCGATCTCACTTGGCTGCAAACGGAAATCCTTGCGCCCCGCCACCACGCTTTTGCGCGCGGGATCCACCACAAAATCATCCAGCAATTGCTCTAGATCATCGGCGCAGTGAGCGCGTTTATACTCCATTTCATCTTGATGAATCGGCAGAAGCAGATAGAAATTTACCTCGCTGCCGTCGGGCAGCGGGCAGACGGCGGCCTCCTGCCCAAAGGGATACGGCATGCTGAGCATCACGCCGCAAAGCTCCGTGTTTTCGGCATAAGGTTCGGCAGGCTCGGAACCCGCGACGCTGTGGCCGTAACCAAACCACGTATCGTTTTCGCCGGGGAAACGCGCCATGGCCTTCAGCAACCGGATCGGCCAATACCAGCGCTCATCGTCGTTTGATATCTCCCAATCGGGCGGCAGGCAGATAAGCAGCTCAGCGCGCTCCAATTTATGCTCGCGCAGTTCCTCCGGCACGTTCATGCGGTGCGCGCCCATGCCCATCGTCACGAACGTGTAATAATCCCGCTCCTCACTCGGCTCGATAATGCAGATATCGCAGTGAATGTCCGGAGAAACGATTTCGTGGAACACATTGGCGAAATCGCCGAACCGGGCCGCAATATGGGCCTCCACCGCTTCCATTTCTTCCTGCGCATAGATTTCAGGAGCATAATCCTCCAGATTTTTGTTCTTTTTCTTCTTGAAAAACATGAAACATCACCTTTGCTTAAAAACCTTATATGATCCCCGCGATAACAAACCGTAAGGAAAAGCAGAAAAAGCGCCGCTCTTGCCAGCCCGCGTCCGTCCATGTGGGCACTCAGTCCCTTTGCGGCGATGAGCGGATATGACCGTCGACAGAGAAATTGTAGCACCCCCAAGCACGAAAAGCAATTTTTTGTTCGGCGCTGTCGTAACCGGAGCGCGGGGCCGGAATGAGGGACGATGGGACGGAGGATCGCGGGAGCTGTGGGACGATGCGCCGTGACAAATGGATGCTGTGACGTAATTACAGACGATGATACTAAGTTGCGGTTCACAGCGGTAATGACAGACGTTGCGGAGACGGCACGGAATGGCGCGCATGTCCCGCGCAAGGGACAGCAGCGGAACGTTCACTGCGCTCACTCCTCCGCTCCCTGCGGTCGCTGCGCTGTCCTGTTTTACACTGCGGCTAAAGCCGCGTAAAACAGGCAAATCCCGTAGGCCGCCTGCCGAAATACACGCTTTTCGCGGCCACTTTG
>JAISEX010000121.1 GCA_031263875.1 Eubacteriales Family XIII. Incertae Sedis bacterium
CCACCCGCCGCGTCCCCACACGCGAGAACGCCGTTCCAGAAAAGCTCCGGCGTCATATTCGCCCCCGCCTCAGGAACGAGATGGGCCGCGTATTCGCGCGCCTCGCCGCCACGCAGAAGCGGCGCGATCCCCGGATGCTCCTTCAGCCGGTCGATCATGTCCGGGACCTTCACTCGCCCGCCCGCGCCGATATGCGAGAGCGTCGCGACCGTGCCGATGGAGATGCTGTCCTTATTCGTATAGAGAAAACCGCCGCCCTCAGCGCCGCCGGAAGCGTCGCCCGCGATAAGCAGCGCCGCGCCCTCTCCGCTTTCGAGCCCGAAACGGTCGTTTATCGTTTCCTCGTCCAGCTTGATGATTTCCTTTACGCCGACCGCCGCCTGATGCGGCATCAATTCCTTCTTCAGGCCGACCTTTTGCGCGAGCAGCCCGTTCACGCCCTCCGCGAGTATCACGCAATCCGCTTCGAGAACATCCCCGTCGGCAACCACGCCGCGCACCGCCCCGTCCTTTTGAAGCAGCTTATCGACGCGTATCCCGCAGACGGTCATCGCGCCGGCTTCCTCCGCCCGCTCCGCCAGCCACGCGTCGAGTTTGTTTCTGAGGACCGAATACGACGCCGCGTTAGCGTCCGCTTCGCCGCGGCCGTATTCTATCGTCGTCCAATCGTCCGCGCGCGCAAGCATCACGCGTTCCTTTGTGATCTTTCGTTCCAGCGGAGCCGTCGTTTCAAAATCCGGAATCAGCCGGTCGAGGCTGTGCGCGTATATGCGCCCGCCCGTCACGTTTTTCGCGCCGCAGCTCTGCCCGCGCTCGATCAGCGCCACCTCCAGCCCCTCCTTCGCGAGGGTATAGGCCGCCGCGCAGCCGGCCAGACCGCCGCCGACCACTATCGCGTCAAATTTCTCGTCACTGCCCACTCGTTGCCTCCTCAGCCCGCACCCGGCCATCTCTCCTATTTTTCAAAATCATGACTTTATTTCGTCTCGCAATTGCAAACTTTGGGCGCATGGGGCACGCGGGAATGATATTGTCACTCATCGCCGGACGATTTTACGCGCGGGCATGTACAAAAACGGCCTTTTATTCCCCCGTGCCCCACCGGGCTCTCCGCTGCAATTCCTCGGCCCCAAGGGGCCTGCGGGATTTCCGCTGCTATCCCTTGCGCGAACATATGCGCCATTCCGTGCCGCCGCCGTAAAATCTGTCATTGCAGCCCTCGGCCGCAATCCCCCTGTGCCGGCAAAGTGCACGCTACGCTCGTCCGTTTACGCATTCCGCATCTCAAGCCGCAAACCCATCCGCCGGTAAGCGCGCCGCCTGATCCGCATGGTAATAAAAATTCTTTTTCTCTGTTATTATTGTACTCTCTCACTTCGTGAAAAGGAAATTCCTTATTTTTGAGTTTTAATAAAAAATATTTATAATAAATCTTCCGTGAATATTATTGATATATATACCATAAAGTAACATCATGTGATATAATGTTCTTTATGACTTATATTTACTTCGACGAGAGCGGCGACCTCAGCAAGAACTTTGACAGACCCACTGCTTCAAAATGCTTTTATATCACGTTCATTATAGTGAACGACCCGAAAGCGATTGAAAAGGTGATAAAAAAAGTTATTGCACATAGTAAACACACACCGCGGTTTCGCGGTTACCTTCATGCCGCGCATGACAGGGACGAAACGGTGCTGCGCGGCCTGCGGTATTTGGCGCGAAAGGATATCCGCGCGGTCTGCCTGCGCGTGGACAAAACCCACCTGCCCGAAAAAGCCGCCCAGGATGTCCTCTATAAAAAGCTGGTTTTGACGCTGATAAAACGCTTATACAAAAATTCGATCCTCGATCCCGCAGAAAAATACAACTTCGTTGGGTCGAGATATTACTCAAATAAAAGATTGGACCGGGAGTTTATCGACTATATCTCCGCAAACACCTCAAACATTAACGTGGAAACCGCATGGACGCACGACGATAAGTGCTTGCAAGCGGTCGATTATTTCAGCATGGCCTTTTACCGCAAACATGAGAATAACGACAGCCGGTTTTACAATATAATCGCCGGATCGGTCGCCGGAAACTATTCCGTATAAAACAAAACCCCTGTTCGCTTAGGTGGCCGCGCTCCGCGTGACCCTGAACGGGGGAATTACTTGTTTATTGTCTTCTTGACACTAATAATATAACAAATGAGTTGCGCTGTGTCAATATGAAAATATCAAAAAAATAAAATTTCTCAATCGCGTTATCATTACCGTTCACGAAAATCTTTCATTGGAAATTCGGGTAAAAAAGCTCTCGATCACATCTTGTTTTTTACAGAAAAATCTTTGTTTTTTCAGTTCCGTGAAAAAAATACGATACTAGCCCCTTGACTGTGAGTTAATTAAGTTATATATTTAATTTATTGGCATTGTTTGATATGGACGAGGATAATTATGGACACGACACAACTCAAATACTTTGTTTCTCTCGCGCAGAGTCTCAATTTCACCAATGTCGCCAAGCAGTACTTCGTGACACAGCCGGCGATCAGCCACCAGATATCAAAACTTGAAGAAGGTCTTGGTGTCCGACTTTTTCACCGAAACAAACATCACGTTTCCTTGACGAGCGAAGGTGAAGCCTTCTACCGCTACGCCGCCGACATGCTCACGCTCTCGGCATCCGCCGAAGAACGGCTGCGTCAGATATCGGAGGGCAAGGAGGCGTCGCTGCGGGTTTCCGCCGTATCGAGCACCACGCGGGCGCTGAAAAAATGCATAACCGAATTTACGAAACGCTGTCCCGATGTCAATCTCGAAATAGAATGCATGACGGGCCAGCAGCAGGTTCTGTCAATCAATAAACTTGACTGCGATTTTTATTTCAGCACCGCCACCATACTGCAGAATATGCGGAAGCTCACGATGATGGAGATCGACAACGACCGTTACTCGATATTCGCGCAAGCCGATATCGCCAAACAGATCGACGTCGATGATTTTTCCACGCTGGCGAAATTCGATCTCTGCGCGGAGATCCGGACGAACGGGCTCTTCCTGATGGACAAGATCCTGACGATCTGCAAGGATCACCGTTACAAGCCCGGCAAGGTACGGTATTTCTCGTCGTTTATGTCGACGCAGATCGCCGTCAGCGCGGGCATGGGTTACAGCATCATGCCGTCGTGGATGGGCGATTGGTTCTCAAGCCCCATCGTGTCGAAGCCGATAGGCGGCGACAGCGCGGTCGTAAAGGACGCCGTCGCGTGGGACGATAATACGATGGAACTGCCGAAGATAATGTTCCTTGAGGTGCTGCGCGAAGTTTTCCCTGAACGGTAGCCAGCGGTTTGTAACGATACGGGAGAGCGAGGCGGCGGGGACGGCATGTGAGGATGCTCACGCTCCGTTACGTCGTTTCGCTCTTTTTGTTTTGTGTGGGTGAGAAAGCTGTTCGCCGTATAATGGCGAGCGTGTTGGGTTCCGTTCTCGCACAAGGAGCGAGGCATTATTTGCTTCCTTACTTCGTTATTCTATTTCAGCTTGCAATTGAAACCACGTAAAATAGGCGAGGCCGAGCGAAGGCGACGCGCACGGGAGGATGCTCACGCTTCGTTACGTTGTTTCGCTCTTTTTGTTTTGTGGGTGAGAAAGCTGTTCGCCGCATAATGGCGAGCGTGTTGGGTTCCGCTCTCGCACAGAGGAGCCAGATACGGCACGATGAGGCGGCTCGCGTAATGTTTTGTTTCTCGTTTTTTTGTTTTGTGTGGGTGAGAAGCGGTACGCCGCATAATGGCGAGCGTGTTGGGTTCCGTTCTCGCACAAGGAGCGAGGCATGCCGAGCGACGCGCA
>JAISEX010000145.1 GCA_031263875.1 Eubacteriales Family XIII. Incertae Sedis bacterium
AATATACATAATGAAACTTATATCCACATAAATATCAAAAACGTGGTGGTGGTGTGGGGGTGGGCGGCTGGGGGAATAATCTTTTACAGTTAGAGAACGCTAACCCGTGCATGATTGAAAATTCCCAAATGATCCCACGCAAACCAAAGGAGAGGAAATGGACAGGCATCATCGTATCGGACACCTCGGTTAGCGGAAACTAACCCGCCGTGGCAGCCGAGTGGCGTAAGCGGGGGCGGCGTTTTTAGGCTTCAAAGATGCGCCGGAATTGCACGGCACAGCGAGTTTTACGGCTTATTTATGCCGGAGAGCGGCAGGAAGGCAGGTATGATCAATGTTTCTTAAAGGAGGTACAAAATGGTCAGAAACAATAGTGTAGGGAGGAAAGTCATCGCTGCTGCGGTATGCGCGGCGATGGTCTTTACCGTCGTGTTCACGTTCTCGCCGCTGCAGGCGGACGCGGCGACGACGCCGAAGACGATAACCGTCGCGGGGATCGGCACGGTGCAGTACGCGGTATTGAGCGACAGTGATATTATTCACGATGAGACGGGCGAATGGTATCATTATCAAAGCGGCGGCAAGGATTTTCGCCTGATGAGCAATGGCAAGGATATTGCGTATTATGTGGAAAGTTATCCGGGATTACCGGAGCGGAATGCCGCGAACGATCCGGTTGAAAAATCAAACGGTCTGGGCTTCAAACTCTATGGCACGTCCAAGATGTCCTATCTCGATTTCTGGAGGAACGAAGGGCTGACGGCCAAAACAGTGACGGACAAGTCGTCGAATGTCAAGGATCCGGAAGGCTACTATGACCTCGGCGGTTTTGACACGGTCGTGAGGGCGTCGCTTTCATACGGAATGGGGCACACCGCGTATTCGTATGAAAACATATTATACGGCTATAAGGCGGTCCAAACTGGAACGAGCGACTCGGGCGCTCCCGTCTATAGTTACGCGGAAGACGCGAAGGGCGATCCCATCCCGGCCGGCCCGTTTGCGCCTGCTTTTATCGCTACGGGTTTTGCGTCCCAGGGATATAAGAGCCTCGGAACGCCGACGTTCCGGAAGGGCGAGGCGACGGGAACGACCGGCAGCGGCCACGCGAACGCGGAAGATTTCTTTATCGACCCTGACGGCGATGGCCCGCAGGCGGAAGAAGCGTACAAGCTGGATTCCTATAATGTTACCGGGTTTTCTAATATGCCGGTTTCCGTGAACGCGGTCGACTATGTCGAAAACATGATACTGAAGGATATCGGCGAAACGGTACCCGCCGCTTTCACGAATATCAAGGTCGGCGGCGGGCTGCTCAATCTGTGGGATGACACCGACGCGACCGGCGCCGCGCAAAAAACCGTGACGGTCGGCGCGAACACGGGCCTACTGAAACATATCGACAAGAACGGCGAATACGGCAAGGCTGCCGCGGGCAAAAATGAAATGACGACCTACACGATCGGGTCGGACGGCGGCTGGGATACCGTGGGCGACGACTATGATTCGAGCTGGGGCGACTATTATGACGCGTGGGTCACGTTCCAATCCGGCGGATCCGCCGCTACGCAGGCGCAATACAATAATTTCGTCTATAACTACATCGGCGCGAAATACGAGTATTACGGAGATGTCGGGGATATAGCGGGCATTAGCAAAAAAGAAGACATCATGGATATCGCTGCGCTGAATAAGCTGAATCTGTCCGTAAAAGCGACCTACGGCACGACTCACGCTGCGGACGCGTGGTGGCGTCCGTCGAATAAAGCGCCGCGACTTGAACTCGGTTTCAATTTCGACTCGATCAGGCTCGGCGGCGACGGCACGGACACCTCGAACGGCGGCGTCTACCAGCAGGGTTCCGCGAAGGATAAGGCGGGATTCTACAAGGTCACGCTGTATGCTCTGGGCCACGCGAATATAGAAAAATTGGTCTACGTCCCGGCGCGGTACTTCCTTCTCTCAAAGGATAACGTGAGCATCGCGAAGGGCGCGAGCCAGACGCTGACGACGGACAGCAAGAATCTTGTCATCGTCGGCGAAACCGGCAAGGAAACGATTACGTGGAAATCTTCCAATACGCAGGTCGCCACGGTGGACGCAAACGGTAAGGTCACGGGGATCGCTCCCGGAACCGCCACGATCACGGCTGTCAATACAGTCACGGAAATGACGACCCCCAGAGGCGGCGGCGACCCGGTCGAGACGGTACAAGGCACGTTTGAGGCTACCAGCAAGGTTACGGTAACCAATTCGGCGGCCACGGGAACGAACGGCTGGACCAAGAATGCCGGCGGCCAATGGACGTATCTCAAAAATGGCGTTGCCCAGACGGGTTGGCAGCAGATCTCCAAAAAGTGGTACTACTTTGGCAGTGACGGCGTAATGAAAACCGGTTGGCAGAAATCCGGCAGCAAGTGGTACTATCTCGACGGTTCCGGAGCGATGAAGACCGGCTGGCTGAAATCCGGCGGTAAATACTACTACCTCGACGGTTCCGGCGTAATGAAGACGGGCTGGCTGAAATCCGGCGGTAAATACTACTACCTCGACAGCTCTGGCGCTATGGCGACCGGCTGGAAGAAAGTCGGCACGAAATGGTATTACCTGAATGCGAGCGGAGCGATGCTGACCGGCACGCAGAAGATTGGCGGGAAGACGTACAAATTTAATTCAAGCGGCGCTTGGATATAGGATACGGGCGCATGCGGCGCTCAAAAAGTTCCTTTTTGAGCGCCGCACCGGGCTATCCGCTGCAATTCCTCGGCCCGCGTCACCAGCGAGGAGCGAAGTGACGAAGCAATCTAGCACACAATCCTCGTTGCT
>JAISEX010000182.1 GCA_031263875.1 Eubacteriales Family XIII. Incertae Sedis bacterium
CTGTCAACAAAATAACTTGACAGCAATTCGGAAGATGATAACGGCGGTGAATAATGTAGAAAGTGCCGCCGGAAAATTGATGTGGATAATATGCGCAAAAAGAAAATGATTGTTGTTTGGGCGGCGCGGTCGCTTGACGTAAGGATACGATAATGGCGAACGGTCGGAGAGGTGATAATGACTGATATCGATAAAAAGTTGAATGAATGGCTGTCAATGAAATGGCTTGACAGCGGTTTGCGAAGCGAGCTTGCGGATCTGGTGGCCGAAAGCGAGCGGGAGGGCGCGTCGGGCCCGGCGCATGACGAGCTGGAGGACAGGTTCTACCGCGATCTCGAATTCGGGACGGCGGGTCTGCGCGGCATTCTTGCCGCGGGTTCAAACCGCATGAATACGCCGAATATCCTGCGCACCTCGCAGGGCTTTGCCGAACATCTGAACGCCGCGGTAACGGCGTCGGGGGAGAAACGGCGCGCCCAGGTAGCCATCGCCTACGACAACCGGCGAAATTCCGAGCTGTTCGCGTTTGAGGCGGCCTGCGTCTTCGTCGCAAACGGGATCGAAACGCATCTGTTCGGACGGCTGTCAGCCACACCGCTGCTGTCGTATACCGTGCGGCGGCTCGGCTGCGACGGAGGCGTGGTCGTGACGGCGAGCCACAATCCCAAGGAGTATAACGGTTACAAGATTTACGGGCATACGGGCTGCCAGTGCTTGCCGGATGAGGCGTCACGAGTGGCGGCGCGCATTGCGGGCGTGGATTTCGAGAACGGGATACGGACGGTGGCGGGAAAATATACGGGCAGTGTCAGCGAACGGCGCGCCGCGGCCGCCGCGGCGGAACCGCTGATCCATATTATTCCTGAAGCATTTGAAGAAGAATTCGTCGACGAGGTTTTGGCGTCGACACCCGAGCATACGGGCATCGATTATTCGCGGATAAAAGTCGTCTACACGCCGCTGCACGGAGCGGGCAATATTCCCGTCCGCGCGATGTTCGCGAAGATAGGGCTTACCGACGTAACGGTGGTACCGGAGCAGGAATTGCCCGATCCCGAATTTACCACCTGCCCCCAACCGAATCCCGAAAACCCGAAGGCGCTGACGCTCGGTCTGGAGCTATGCCGGAAACTCCGTGACGACGGGGAGGCGCCCGACCTGCTTATCGCCACGGATCCCGATTCCGACCGCATCGCGGTCGCGGTTTACCATAACGGCGAGTATGCGCTGATCAGCGGGAACCAATTCGGCGTACTGCTGTTTGATTTTGTGATGCGCCGGCGCCGGGAACTCGCGAAACACATGCCGTTCGCCGCTCTGGGCGCAAACTCTCCCGCGACGCACACGGGCTTCCCGAATGATCAGATTTTGGTTACGACCATCGTATCGACGCCGCTCGCCTCCGTGATGGCGGCGGAAAACGGCGTTGAAACAAGGAAGGTCCTGACCGGTTTCAAGAATATCGGCAAGGTGATGGACGAGCTTGCGAGCGCCGGCGAGGAAAACCGCTACCTGTTCGGCTTCGAGGAAAGCTGCGGCTATCTGTCCGGGACGCACGTGCGCGACAAGGACGCGGTCAACGCGTCGGCGCTTATCTGCGCGCTCACCGCCCGGTGCAAGGCGTCGGGGCTGTCCGTTATCGACCGGCTCGACGAAATCGGCGGCATCTACGGCTATTATCACGATGAAACCGTCGAGTTTATTATGCCCGGCGAGAAGGGAATGGAAGATATGCTTCGCGTTATGGAACACGCGCGGAGTCCGCAGGTGCGCGCGAGCTTCGGCGAAACGCTCGCGGATTATACGGACTATCTGCTCCTGCCCGCGTATAACAACAACGTGCTGGAATTCGCGTTTTCGGACGGTTCGCGCGTCCGCATGCGCCCGTCGGGAACGGAGCCGAAACTGAAGATATACTTCTCCGCCCGCGCCGAAACAAAGGAACGCGCGGCGGCGGCATTCACCTCACTGCGCGAGAAAGTTATCTCAGTTCTCGGGCTGTAAGCGCGAAATCTGCCGGCTCGGTTTTCGTTTTTCCCTTCGAGAGTTTGCAATAAGGGATGTCAAGTAAAATGCTTGACAGTTAATAATATTTGATTTGCGTATTCGTAACAAAGTGTCAAGTAGAATGCTTGACATCTGTTGTGGGATATTTATTTGGGCTCATGGAGCGCTCAAAATGATTTTACAAGTAATCGCAGGATAGCTCTCCGCGCGGACATTCACAAAAAACAGTTTTCTATTTTTAAGCGCTCCACCGGGCTATCCGGGGCTTCGGCCGCCTGTTTTGCGCGGCTTTAGCCGCAGTGTAAAACAGGACAGCGAAGCGAGGCGAAGCCGAGCGGAGGAGTGAGCGCAGCGAACGTTGCTTCGCGGCTGCTGCGCACCCCTCCTATCCCGTGGCAGAGGTACAGGAGCTTCGCCTGTTTTACGCGGCTTTAGGCGCAATGTAAAACAGGACAGCGAAACGAGCGCAGCGAGTGGAGGAGTGAGCGCAGTGAACGTTAGCTCCGTCGTACCTCGCACATCGAGGAGCGCAGCGGCTCTGCCGCGTGGCGCTCTACCGTGCGCGAGAAAAGCGGGCGGAATTCTCAGTCCATCCGCCACTCTACGGCGTCCCTGTTTATCGCGTTGGCTTCGCAAAGAAACGAGAGAGCGAATACGACGTGAGCATTCTTATCGTGCCGTCACCCGTCACCATATGTTTCAATCTACGTGCTTACATTCCCGGACGCGAAACCCGTCAACCAAAAACCTTGACACCGTTATCACGCGCCGTCACTGCAAAAATCATTTACCCAACGCGCTCATAGAGTTACGCGAGTTTTGCGTAAAGAGCCCGCAAAGCCGTTTCATATTCCTGATCCGCTACGCCGACGATAATATTTGTTTCGCTGACGCTGAAGCATGCGCCGCACGGCGTGATCCCCGCTTCGGCCAGCGCACCGGAAACCTTTGCCGCCACGTCGGGATCGGATCCGACGCCGCCGCCAACCACCGCGATAAGCGTGATCCCTCCGGTGGTTTTGACGTCTTCGATGTTCATCTCCGCAAGTTCTTCTTCAAAAGCGGCTTCCACCGGCACGGCGTCCGCTCCGTCCGCAAAATACAGCGTCGCGGCGTCCACCGCCGACAGCGCGAAATCCGGCGTGATCCCGTGCCGCGTAGCGGCCGCAAAGATCGGCGCCAGAAGATGCGCGCCGCCGCCGGCCGCATTCTTATAGACGCGCAGAGCCGTATAACCTTTCTTCCCCGAAATCCCGCGCATGCCCGGCGCATCGCCGCAGGTAATCATCGTTCCTGCGTCATCCGGAGCGTTGGTATTGCGAATATTGATCGGGATCCCCGCCATGCGCGCCGGCGTCACCGCGTCCTCATGCAGAACGGACGCGCCCATAGAGGACAGCTCGCGCTGCTCGCGATAGGAGATCACCGGGACGGGACGGGGATTTTCCACAACGCGCGGATCAGCCATCAGGAAGCCGGATACGTCCGTCCAGTTCTCGTAGACGTCCGCGCATACGGCGCGCGCGACAAGCGCCCCGGTCACGTCGCTGCCGCCGCGCGAAAACGTCTTCAGGCTGCCATCCGGCATCGTGCCGTAGAAGCCCGGCATCACGGCGCGTTCGTGCTTCGCGAGTTCCGCCGCCAGCGCCGCGTTCGTTTCTTCCGCGAGGAAGGCCCCGTCCGCGCCAAAGAGCACCAGACCCGCCGCGTCCACGAAGTCGTAGCCGTAGAGGGCGGCAATTATCCGCGCGTTCAAAAACTCGCCGCGGCTGGCCGCGTAATCGGCGTTCGCGCCGGCTCTTAAATCGGCCGCAACTTTCGCGAGAGCCGATTCGATGTCAACACAGACGCCCAGCTCCTTTTCCAGCCCCGTGAAACGCTGCTCAATAACGGAAAACACCGCCGCCGCGTTGCGCTCCGCGCTGCCGATAACGAGCCGTTGATATTTATAAAAGAGGTCGGTGATTTTCTCATCTTGTTTCGAGCGTTTTCCCGGGCCGGACACGACCACGTACCGGCGGGCGGGATCGCTCATAACGATGCCCTTCGTCTTGCGGATCTGCGCCGCGTCCGCAACGGAGGAACCGCCGAATTTCGCTGTGATAACGCCCATTTTGCCTCCTTCTATCGCTCCCCTCGCTCCCGGTCCGCGAGATCGCCGTCTGCGAGATATTTTTCGAGCGCGGCGAGTTTCACGCAGACCGCGAAAACATCCATTATGCCGGCGAGCTCATCGACCGACGGGAAGGTCGGGGCGACGCGCAGGTTGCGGTCATGCGGGTCGTTCCCGTAGGGGAACGTCGCTCCGGCGGGAGTCAGCGCGACGCCCGCTTCCTTCGCGATCTCGACGATCCGTTTCGCGCAGCCCTCCGGCACGTCGACGGAGATAAAGTAGCCGCCGAGCGGACGCTTATACGCGACCAGCCCCGTACCCGCGAATTCGGAATCGAGCCGTTCCATCACGAGTTCAAATTTCGGCCGGAGGATAGCCGCGAGTTTCTTCATGTGAAGACGGACATTCTCGGCCTTTCCGTCAAAAAACCGCACCGTGCGTAATTGGCTAATCTTATCGAGGCCGACCGTCTGTTTATTCAGATGGGCTTTCATGTGCCGAACGGTTTCGGGGCCCGCCGCCGCCAGTCCGATTCCGCCGCCGGGAAAGTTGATTTTGGAGGTCGAAAAGAAATAAACGGCGCGCTCGGGATAGCCCGCCTCGCGGCACAGCGACAGTATGTCCGGCGCTTTGTGTTCGTCCCAAAGATGATGGACGCCGTAGGCGTTGTCCCAAAAGATGCGAAAATCGGGCGCGGCCGTTTTCATGTTGGCAAGGCGCGCGGCGTTTTCC
>JAISEX010000189.1 GCA_031263875.1 Eubacteriales Family XIII. Incertae Sedis bacterium
CAAAACGACTATCTGTTCTATGTGCTGAAACCGGAGATGGACGGCTCGCATAATTTCGCGAAGACCGAATCGGAATTCTTTAGATACAAGGAAGCGTATTCCAAAGCGAATGGTCTTTCCTGAGCTCCTTGCGCCCGCCGGTGATATCGAGAAATTGCGTGTCTGCCTACGCTACGGCGCCGATGCGGTGTATTTTGGCGGAATGGCCGGCAGTCTTCGCACGGGCGCGGATAATTTTTCCGTGGAGGATATCTACGAAGGGGTATCCCTGTGCCACGCTCATAGCAAAAAAGCCTATCTCGCGCTGAATATCGTCGCCCATGACGAGGATTTCGCGGACCTCGGCGCATTACTGGACGAAACCCGGGACGCCGGTATCGACGCGTATATCGTATCCGATCCCGGCGTCTTTGAATTGGTGCTAAAACGGGCCTCCGGCGCCCGTCAGCCGCAGATCCATATCAGCACTCAGGCGAACGTCACCAATGCTCTGGCAGCGCGGTTTTGGCATAATCTCGGCGCGAAACGCATTATACTCGCGCGCGAGCTGTCCTTGGATGAGATTCGCGCGATCCGGAGCGAAATACCCGCCGAACTCGAACTGGAGGCCTTTGTCCACGGCGCGATGTGCATATCGTATTCCGGCCGCTGCCTGCTCTCGAATGTGATGACGGGCAGGGACGCGAATCGCGGAAACTGCGCGCACCCGTGCCGTTACAGCTACGCGCTTGAGGAGGAAAAGCGCCCCGGCGAGTATCTGCCGGTGCGTGAGGACGTGCGCGGGACGTATATTTTGAATTCCAAGGATCTCTGCATGGTCGGCCGGCTCGCGGATATGGCGCGGGCGGGAATCACGTCGTTTAAGATAGAAGGGCGCGTCAAGAGTCCGTTTTACGTGGCGACCGTGACGCGGGTCTACCGCGAGGCGATCGACGCGCTGACCGCTTCGGACGGGGCAACGCCGCCTGCCGCCGCTGCCCGCGGCTGGATGGAGGAACTCGCCAAGGCAAGCCACCGCGGTTATACGGCGGGATTTTACGACGGCAAACCCGACGCCGACGCGGGCAATTACGAGACCTCGGGTTACGTGCGGAATTATACGTTTATCGGCATTGTGCGCGAAGTAGACGGTCGGACGGGCAGCGGGCTTATCGAGCAGCGCAACAAGTTTTCGGTCGGCGATATTCTTGAGATATTCGGCCCCGCGCCGGGTTTTACGGAGTTTACGGTTTCCTCGATAACGGACGAGAACGGCGCCAGCCGGGATTCCGCGCCGCACCCGAAAGAGCTTGTGCGCGTTCCGCTTCCGCGAGGCTCCGCCGCGGGTGATATGCTGCGCAGGCGAGAATCCGCCAATGTGATCGGGTAAATCAAGCGATTTCCGGCTTGAAATAATGTTTTTGAGGGCGCATGTGGCGCTCAATAGGACTTATAACGTAACCTGTGAGACAGTCCTCCGCGTGAGAATTCACGAGAAACAGTTGTTTATTTTTGAGCGCCCCACCGGGCTTTTCGGGGCTTCGGCCGCCTGTTTTACGCGGCTGCGCCGCATTGTAATGTAAAACAGGACAGCGAAGCGAACGAAGTGAGCGGAGGAGAGAGCGCAGCGAACGTTGCTTCGCGGCTGCTACCGCACCCCTTCAATCCCTTGCGCGGGACATGCGCGATCTTCCGAGCCGTCCCCGTAAAATCTTTCATCGTGATCGTAACCGCAGTCCCCGTGCGGGCGACACACACGACCCTTCCATCCTTCCTCCGGCGTCCCCGTTCCCACATAAACACCAAGATAAACGAAAAGGGGACTCGCAGCGTGAGCCCCCACTTTTTGCCGTCCCCGTTCCGACAGCCCTTATTCAGCCGACAGCATGACGGCGTTCTGGATCGCGTGAGTCACAAACGTGTTCAAATTCATGTCGCGCGTCGCGGCGGAGCGCACCGCCTCACGATGCAGATCGGCGCCGATCCTCACATTAAACGAACCCTTGAACGGTTTCTCCGGCGTCCAGTTATTCTCGGCGCACGACTCCAGATAATCGTCTATCGCGTCGTGAAAATCCGCGATAAGCTCGTCGATATCAGCGCCCTCGTAGGTAAGTGAAGACCGGATACCGATCACTTTTCCATGAAAAACATGCTCGCTCTCGCAAAATATAACGGTGCCGTTGTAGCCTTTATACGATAAATTCGAATTCATATCATGCCCCTTTCTTTCAGGAAATCAATTAACTCCGCTACCTGATACCCCTTGAGAACCTGTTCCGGATGCGGCTTGTGCATACGGTAATGGTCGCCGCGCTCATTCGAAAACGCCACGCGTGACCCGCCGGTTTTGCCGCGCGCCCGCTGTATATAGCCGAATTGTTTCAGTATCACCGCCGCCTCATCAAACGTAATGTCGTGTGGCCGGGCCAGCAACCGCGCAAGGAGTTTATCTCGTTTACTCATTCTCTTGTCCTTTCATTATAAACTACCGATAATATTTTTGCAACTAAAAATAGTTCATTTTTTCTTATTTCCAATAAAATCATCGCTTTCCGATAAAAGTATATCATGCGAGGAATACAATGTAAATACTGCAATTTATTTTATATATGGTCCGAATAATGCTAACATATGCGATGGTTTCGGCGAACGCGAAAGGGCACTGCAAATCCTGCCGATTCGGGCGCAGTAAAGGAATTCCTGACAAGGTGGTATAAAAACGCGGGTACTTATTGACTTTTCAAAATCCCGCAATTAAAGCGGTGGAGCTCTTTCTCGTTAACTATGCTGTCAGCTCTACCAGCGTGATATTCTGCATTTATTTATCCAAATTTGTAACGGTACAAGAAAAATCGCTAGCAGGAAAATATTAATGCTATAATACAGA